>CALMWM010000449.1 GCA_937873435.1 uncultured Gallionellaceae bacterium | reverse complement strand
TCGTCGGCGACCTGCCCTTGGTGGCACACAACGCTTCGTTCGACAGCAAATTCCTGGATGCGGAATGGGCGCGGATCGGCCGGCGCCGACAACAGGAATTCGCTTGTTCGATGTTGCTGGCGCGGCGGATTTATCCGCTTGCACCCAATCACAAGCTGGGCTCGCTGGTCAGCCATCTCGGGCTTCCCGATGCGGCCCGCCATCACCGCGCCTTGGCGGACGCGGAAATGACCGCGCATTTGTGGGTGAAAATGGTGTCGGACCTCCAACGCCAATACTGCCTGGGTGCCGTTCCGCACGAACTCTTGCGTGCGTTGCAGAAGACGCCGAAAGCGCAGATCGAAAGTTGCGTGGAACGAACCCGGCGCAGACTGAGCCTGTAAGTGCTTGTCAGCCCTTGCTGTTCAACTTGGCGCGTAGCTCGGCGAAGGGGTTGTGGGTCGCGCCCGACGGCACGCCAGCCGAACTTCTTCCCCGCGCAGCCTCATCCAGCAAGCGGGAATGTTCATTATCGTGGCAATACAGGCAGAGTAATTCCCAGTTGCTGCCATCTGCCGGATTGTTGTCGTGATTGTGGTCCTTGTGGTGCACCGTCAATTCGCGCAAGCGCACCCCGGCAAATTCGCGACCGCAGCGGCCGCAAATCCACGGAAATAATTTGAGCGCTCGCTCGCGGTAAGTTGCCTCGCGTTCGTTGCTATGGCGGCGAGCCTCGGCGATAACGCGGTCAAGCCTCGAATTATTGGGCGTTGCAGGTTTGTTCATGATGGTATGGCGGATTGGACGATGGCGAAACTATATCAGTTTCGCCTGGCGCTGTGCCAAGTGCTGCGTTTGCCCTAACGTACGCCGGAACGGGAGGAAAGCGTGACGTTATCCGTCACCGCGTTATTCGACTTGGCCGCTTCGTTCGCAGGGGATTCGGCAGCGGGCAATTTCTGCAATTCGCCTTTCACGCTATAGATTGCCGGTGTCGCGGATGAAGCGTGCTCCGCCTGCATCCAATCGGGGCTGTAGGAGGGGTGATGGGAAATCGGCTGGTTCAACAGGCTGGCGCCAGACTCGGCGGGGCGTGCGCGGGACACTGCCCTGGCAGTCGGCTGGGCATAGGGGTTGGGTGATGGGAGTCCGGATACGGCAGTCATTTTCAGCCTCCTGCGAATGGTTAAGACAATCTCCCTTACTCCAACAAGTCTAGTAAAGTTTGGCCGAAATTACCAATTATTATCCAAAGCATTCAGCCGAAATTCAGTCGAAAATTTTCTTGAGGCTGGTGCCGAGACCCGAACCCCAGTCGCACAATTTTTTTCCGATGGGATACATCTGTTCCCCGGGCAGAATGCGCACCGGCTTTTTCCAGTCCCCGTTCCGGCTACTGAATTCCTCGGTCTTGCAGTTGATCGAATATTCGATACCCGCGTCTCGTGCGGCAGGGTCGCGGGTGGCGTACATCCTGAAATACACCACATCCTCGACTTTTTTCACCGCCTCCGGCTCATAGAAAGTCTTCATGCTCTCAACCGGCGTTCGCATCGGCTTCTCGGAAGCGCCCCAGAGAGGTTTGTCGTCGCAATGGGCGATGCCGGGCAAGATCAAAAGCAACAGGAAAAAAATCAGTTTTATCGGGTGGGCAGTCACGTTCGGTCTTTTCGCTAAGTATCGATCAATCGCATGTCGCGCTACGGGGCATTTTAGCGCGCCTCTCCCGACTTCAGCAGCCCCTCCAGCATATTTTCGAGCGGATTCCCTTCCTTGAGCGGTTGTCGTTCTTCCCGCACCTCGGCGCGCTTACCCTCGGTTTCGGGAGGGGGCGCAGGCTGTTGTTCGAGCGACTCTTTGGTCTCGCGGTATTCGGCGGCTTTTTTGGCGCGGGTCTGCGCGGCATTGTCGGCAGCGGCTAGTAGCGGCGCGCAGCACGCCAGAAAAAACAGCACGAGAATTTTTCCTTTGATCATTGCGTCGCCTCCATCCTGGCCAGCCGGATTTCGTTGCCCAGCTGATAAACCGCCAAGGCATAGTACAAGCTGTGGTTATAACGGGTGATCACGTAAAAATTGTTAAGGCCGAGCCAGAGCTCTTGTTCGCCGTTCATCTCCACCGTATGCAAAGCCACCGGGGTTTCCGGCGGCAGTTGCCGATCCGGCGCAACGCCCAGCGCTTGAAGCGCCGCCAGGCTGCGCACCGGTTCCAGCCCGTCGCTAGCCAAGGCGCCCGAGTCGGTGGGGGCGTCTTGCTGGAGGTGGGCGCGCATCGCAACCGGCTGGCCGCCATTCCAGCCGTATGCCTTGAGGTAATTTGCCACGCTGCCGATCGCGTCGCTGGGGTTGTGCCACAAATCGCGCCGCCCATCTTCGTCGAAATCGACCGCATAGCTCCGGTAGCTGCTCGGCATGAACTGGGGGATGCCGATAGCGCCGGCATACGAACCGCGAACCGCGCGCGGGTCTTCGCCTTCCTCTCTCATTAATAGCAGATATTGCTCCAGTTCGCCGCGGAAAAAATTGGCGCGTCTCGGGTAATCGAAGGCCAGCGTCGCCAAGGTGTCCAGCGCGGGGTAGGGCAGGCGCAACTTGCCGTAACGGGTTTCCACGCCGATGATGGCGACGATCACCTCTTCCGGCACGCCGTAAACCTGTTTGGCGCGCGCCAGCGCCTCTGCGTTGGCATTCCAGAAATTCACGCCGTGGCGGATGTTCCAGGCATTCACGCAATTGGACCGATAGCGCTCCCATGGCGCGGGTTTGGCTACCCGCTGCGTCATGGTGCGGGAAACAGACGGGCGCGGTTTGACTTGGGCGAACAGGCGGGTTAATTCGCCGGCATCGAAACCGTGCTTATCCGCCATCGCAAGTACGAATCGGTGTACATCGGGACGCTCGGAAAAAGAGCTGGCACCGAGCACCGCTGGCGTCCACAGCAATTCGGCAATCAAGGCCAGCGTCAGCCAGCAGGAGGATTTTTTGTTCGACATCGTTTCCTCCGTGTCGGAAATGTTTTACGTCATGCGGTGGTGTTCACGTTTTGTCCCAGATTGGGCGGCAGGCTGGGGGGAGTCGGCGGGAGCGCGTTGATCAGCGCCATGGCGCTACTGGCCTGGATGTCCAGCGCCTTTTTCAATATGGCGACACCCAACTCCTGGTCGGTGCGCTCTTGCGCCATATTGGTCGCCAAATTGGCGATGCTAGTAACGTCCATGGCGAATTCTCTCCCTGATTCCTGGTTATATTGTTCTATATCGGCAGGATTCGGCATATCCTTTATGGCAGGGGCAGACACGCACCGCGATTTTGTTTAGGCTAGCATTCTTAATGCCGCTGTAACACGGAACAGTTGTAATCCCCCAACAACCCGAATCGGCCAATCCGAAACAGACAGGGAGAGACATGAATATCCGCAAAGTTTCCACCACCCCCTTCAACGATCAAAAACCCGGCACCTCCGGGCTGCGCAAGCGCGTGCCAGTGTTCCGGCAAGCGCATTACCTGGAAAACTTCGTCCAGGCGATTTTCGACAGCATCGAGGTGCCGCAAGGCACCACCCTGACCTTGGGCGGCGACGGGCGCTACTACAATCGCGAGGCGATCCAGATCATCCTGAAAATGGCCGCCGCCAACGGATTCGGGCGGGTGCTGGTAGGGCAGGGCGGTATTCTTTCGACCCCGGCGGCATCCTGCATCATCCGCAAATATGCCACCTTCGGCGGCATCATCCTCTCGGCGAGCCATAACCCGGGCGGGCCGGACGGCGATTTCGGGATCAAATACAACACCCCCAACGGCGGTCCCGCCCCGGAAAAAGTCACCGAAGCGATCTTCGCCAGGAGCAAGGAACTGACCGAATACCGCATTCTCGACGCTCCGGACGTGGCGCTGGATGAAATGGGCGAGAGCGACCTCGGCGGCATGAGAGTGCAGGTGATCGACCCGGTGGCGGACTATGCCAAAATGATGGAAGCGCTCTTCGATTTCGGTGCGATCCGCCAATTGCTGGCGGGCGGCTTCCGTCTCAAGTTCGACGCGATGCACGCGGTGACCGGACCGTATGCGCAAGAGATATTCGTCAAGCGCCTCGGCGCGCCGGCTGCCAGCGTGATGAACGCGGTGCCGCTGCCGGATTTCGGCGGCGGCCATCCCGATCCCAACCTGACCTACGCCCACGAATTGGTGGAAGTGCTGTACGGCGCGGACGCCCCGGATTTCGGCGCGGCCTCGGACGGCGACGGCGACCGCAACATGATCCTGGGGCAGCGCTTTTTCGTCACCCCCTCGGACAGTCTCGCGATACTCGCCGCCAACGCCCAACTGGCGCCCGGCTATGCCCAGGGGCTGGCCGGCATCGCGCGCTCCATGCCGACCAGCGCCGCCGCCGACCGCGTGGCGCAAGCGCTCGGCATTCCCTGTTTCGAAACCCCGACCGGCTGGAAATTCTTCGGCAACCTGATGGATGCCGGCGAAGTCACCCTGTGCGGCGAGGAAAGCTTCGGCACCGGTTCCGACCACGTACGCGAAAAGGACGGCCTGTGGGCGGTGCTGTTCTGGCTCAATATCGTCGCGGCGCGCAAACAATCGGTGGAAGCCATCGTGCGCGAACACTGGGCCAAATTCGGCCGCAACGTTTATTCGCGCCACGATTACGAAGGCCTGCCGCTGGACGCCGCCAACGGCGTGATGAAACACCTGCACGACAGCTTCGCCACCCTGCCGGGCACGAAAATGGGTAGTTACCAGGTGCAGTTCTGCGACGATTTCAGCTACACCGACCCGGTGGACGGCAGTGTCAGTACCGGCCAGGGCGTGCGTATCGGCTTCAGCGACGGCTCGCGCATCGTGTTCCGCCTCTCCGGCACCGGCACCGAAGGCGCTACCCTGCGCATTTACCTGGAAGCCTACGAACCGGACGTGAGCAAGCATCATCTCGATGCGCAAGTGGCGCTGGCGGAATTGATCGAGATCGCGGCGAGTATTTCGGAGTTGCGTGAGCGTAGCGGGCGCGATCAGCCGACGGTGATTACCTGATAATCAGTATCTTGCAATACGGCGTAATGCCCTTTGGGAGTTATGCCGTATGCGGGCTGTGATGAGGATGGGTATCGGCTGTGCTCAACCCATCCAACATGCCTTTGTTAGGGCACGTTTAAGAATCTCTCACCAAGAGTTCGCGCTGCGTTTCGTCCAGGTAACGCCATTCGCCTTCAGCCAACCCCAGTTCATCGAGTTTCAGGCCGCCGATCGCCGTCCGGCGCAAGGCAACGCAATGGTTGCCGGCGGCGGCCAGCATTCGTTTGACTTGATGGTATTTGCCCTGCTCCAGCACAATTTCAAGCTGGTGCTCGGCGAGGATGCGGCAAGTGACGGCGGCTAAAGGCGCGGGTTCGTCGTGCAGTTTTACGCCGGCCAGGAGTTGCGCGACCAGTTCGGGTGTTGCCGGGGTGTGCGTGGTTGCCACATAGAGTTTGGGGATGTGCCGTTTCGGCGATGACTGGGCATGAATGAAAGAGCCGTTGTCCGACATCAGCAGCAAGCCGGTGGTGTCGTGATCGAGGCGGCCTACCGGTTGCACGTCGCGCCGGGCAAATTGTTCCGGGAGCAGGCTCAGCACGCCGGGGTGGTGGCTGGGTTTCCGGGAGCATTCGTAATTGGCGGGCTTGTTCAGGGCGATATACACCTTTTCGCGATAGACCCACTCTTCGTCGAAGAGCTGGAATACGAGGCCACTGGTTTCGATCGCGGCACGGCAGTCGGTTACGGTTATGCCGGCGATGCTCACTTCGCCAGCGGCAATCAATTCGCTGCACCACTTGCGGGTGCCGAAGCCCTGCGATTGCAGGATGCGGTCCAAGGTCAGTTTGCTCATGGCGAGACTTTAACCCAGAAACCCAATTCGCGTTAGATAGGTATCGCTGGGCTCAACACCTTGCGATAAAGAAACCGCAAAGCGCTTTTCGCCTGACAACGCGCGGGAATCCGCTTGTTGCGGCGGAGGCTAACCTGCGCTGCGCAGGTTAAGCGCAAAGCGCGGTCGGAACCAATTTGCGTGGTCGCTGCCACCTGTCCCTGCATCGTTAGCCAGATCAAAAACGCCTCCACGCCCGCGCGTGCCCATTTCACTCGGATGTCGCTTGTCAAAATGCAGAATAAATCGTTTAATCCAGCCCAGTTAGGCCTGCTCCGTGCGTATGCTGGTATTTCAAACGAATGTTCCCGCGTACCTGATCCAACAAACGTGGCGAAGCAGACAAGACGGTGGCATCAGACATTTTTAGGAAGCTCTAAAAAGTAGGATCAAAATGATTCTAAAGAGTTTTATTTGTTTTGTGCAGGCCGTATCAACAGACATGACGGTTTATACAGCGTCATTTAGGATGCATACTTTACGTTGGGCTACTCGGTTGAAACGATATTTGAAGGATGGCTTTTTCTATGTTAACTAATGATGGTCGCGTTGCCTTGGTTACTGGCTCAACATCAGGTATTGGTGCTGCAATTGCAACAAAACTATCTAAAGCTGGATTTACAGTAGCACTTCACTCACGAACTTCTAAGGAGGTAGGTTTAAAACTTGCCGAAACACTGGGTAATGCGAGCTATACAAAAGCGGACCTTTCTGTAGAAGATGACGCACGAAAATTAATTCATTCCGTTCTTGCACGTCACGGGCGACTAGATGTATTGGTTAATAACGCGGCAATTGGTGAAGTAATTCCGCATAGTGACTTGAAGAAAGCCACACCAGAGATTTGGCGGCAACTGTATGACGTAAATGTTATCGCACCGTGGGTTCTGGTTACTGAAGCGGAAGCCGCTCTACGTGCTAGCTCTACATCAGAGAAGCCAAGCAGCATTCTAAATATTACATCTCACGCAGGTGTAAGACCCAAAGGGGCTTCTATACCCTATGCAGTGAGCAAGGCAGCCTTAAATCATATGACTCAATTACTTGCTCTTAATCTGGGGCCAGTAATCAGAGTAAATGCTATTGCGCCAGGATTGGTCGATACACCAATGACCGCTGATTGGGGTTGGGCACGTGACATTTGGCGTGAACGTTCACCTATGCGACGTGGGGCTACACCAGAGGATATTGCAGATATTGCGGCTATGATAATAGACTCAAACTACCTTACTGGCGAAGTTATAGTGGTAGACGGAGGCTTCCATTTAACATGAAATGGACAGTATATGAAATGGATATGTGGCCCAACCCTGCGTTCGAGCGGGACTCATCCAGAAGCGGGCGAGCCCATCAACTTTACGTTATGCCGCTCAACACTTATAGGTGCCACCCG
>CALMWM010000448.1 GCA_937873435.1 uncultured Gallionellaceae bacterium | reverse complement strand
GGCGACGGCCGCCACTCCCGAAATATCTGAAACAATGGCGTTGACGTCTTCTGTTTTAAACATCGGCGCGGATGACCGTGTGCCGCCGGGGCCGTGAAATCCCTGTCCGGGTCGCACCTGAAGCATGTTGCTGCCAAGGCTTGAGATATCGGCGGAAACCTGGGCGGTTGCCCCGCCCCCCAGCGTCACCATGATGATGACTGCCGCCACGCCGATGACGATGCCGAGAATAGTGAGGAACGAGCGCAATACATTGCGCCGGATTTCCCTCAGGGCCAATAACAGCGCATTCCAGATCATCGGGCGGTCTCCTCGTGCAGCGGCGCCACCAGTCCATCGCGAAAATGGATCGTGCGCCGGGCGTAAGCCGCCATTTCGGACTCGTGGGTAACCATCACGATGGTGATGCCCTGATCCACGTTGAGGCGCGTCAGAATTTCCATGATTTCCAGGCTGCGTGCCGTATCCAGGTTGCCGGTCGGCTCGTCGGCCAGCAATACATCCGGGCGGGAGACGATGGCGCGCGCGATGGCTACCCGTTGTTGTTGTCCGCCGGACAATTCACTGGGGGTGTGGTGTTCCCAGCCGGTTAATCCAACGGCGGCAAGCGCCTCGCGCGCCCGCTGGTGGCGCACGGCGATGGGATCGCCGCGGTAAATCAGCGGCAGTTCGACGTTTTCCAGCGCGGTCGTGCGGTTGAGCAGGTTGAATCCCTGGAACACAAAGCCCAGATAGTGACGCCGCAGCAAGGCACGCTGATCGCGGCTGAGCTTGCTCACTTCCACCCCCTGGAACAGGTAGGTGCCGCTGGTCGGGGTGTCGAGACAGCCGATGATATTCATGCAGGTGCTTTTGCCCGAGCCGCTCGGCCCCATGACCGCGACGAATTCCCCCTGCTCGATGCGCAAATCTACCCCGCGCAGCGCCTGCATCGCCGCCGTGCCCTTGCCGAAGGTCTTGGTCACGCCATGCAATTCGATCACCGCAGCCGGCATAATCCTAGATTCCTCAGTTGACCGCTTCCAAATATGTGTAACGTGATGGTTCTAAATAATTTTGTCACGGTGTTTACGGTCCCTCGATTGGTGGCAGCACTACGGGCCGGATTGCACGGTTTTCCGAGCGCATGGCTACGTTGCAACTCCTTGGAATGGAACGACCATTCCGCGTCGTTGCGCCTTGCCCTGCACCCGGAAAACCGCACACTCCAACCCGTCCAACTAAGGTATCTAGGATCATGGCTATTTCTTTGCCTCGATCACGTCCACCACCACGGCGGCACCCGGCTCCAGCTTGCCAGCGAGCACCTCGGTCATGACCCCGTCGCTCATCCCGGTCGTGATCGCGATTTTTTCCAGTTTTTCCCCGTGCAGCAGCCACACATGCGAACCCTTGCCGTCGGCGCTTTCCTGTTGCCTGGGGGCGCTGCTCGGCGGGCGCGGCAGGAGGTTGCTCAGCAGCCCTCCTCCGCCGGCCGGCTTGGCATTCTCCTGCACCGGCGGCGCGAAGCGTAAGGCGGCATTGGGCACCAGCAGCGCATTATCGACTTTCTGCACGGTTATGTTGGCGGTACCGGTCATGCCAGGCCGCAGCAACAGGGCAGAATTGTCCACCTTGAGCACGGTTTCGTAAGTGACGACCCCGGAGACGGTCTTGGAACCGAAGCGCACCTGGGTGATCCGGGCGGGAAAAGTTCGCTCCGGGTAGGCATCGACGGTAAAGGTGGCAGTCTGGGCTTTCTGCACCTTGCCCACGTCGGCCTCGTCCACGTCCACATGCAGTTCCATCTGGGTCAAGTCTTCGGCAAGCGTGAACAGCACCGGCGTCTGGAATGCCGCCGCCACGGTCTGGCCAGGTTCCGCAGCCCGTTTCAGCACCACGCCGTCGATCGGCGAGCGGATCACGGCCTTTACCAGATCGGTGCGCTGGGCATCCAGCGTGGCTTCGGCCTGGTTCGCGGCAGCGCGCGCATTCGCTTCATCGGCTTCGGCGCGCTGCAAGGTCGCCCTCGCGCTGTCCATTTCGGTTTTTGAGGGCACCTTGCCGCCGCTGGCTTCCTGCACTAGAACCAACCGTTCAAACTTTGCCTGTGCTTCGGTTACCGTGGCGCGTGCTTGCTGGACCTTGGCGCGGGCGGCTTCCAGGGATGCCGCCGTTTGCCGTGCCTGTGCGTCGAGCTTGGCGGTGTCGATGCGCACCAGCACTTGTCCGCGCTTCACCGCATCGTTGTAATCGACTTCCACGGCTTTGATGGTGCCGGAAATTTCACTGCCAACATCCACCTGGTTGGTGGGCTGGAGCGTGCCGGTGGCGGAAACGGTTACGGTCAAGTTGCCGCGCTTGATTTCCTGGGTCTGGTACTGCACCTGGCTGGCGGATTTCCCGTTTGCCCAAGCGAACACCAGCAACAAAATCACCAGCACCGCCGCGCCCCCGAACAGGTAGGTCTTGAGGCGCGAGGTCGTGGCGGACTGTTTGTCTAGTCCGAGTGTCTTCGCAACGTCGGCGGCCTTGCCGGAATTCGGGGCGGTCATGAATTTTCTCCTGGGGGTAAGTCGGCAGGACGATCCGGCGCCAGCGTCTTCCAACCGCCGCCCAGCGCCTTGTAGAGACGGGCCAGGTTGGAGGTGACGGCGGCTTCGCTCTGAATCAGCTGATCCTGCAGGGATAGTAACGAGCGCTGGGTATCCAGCACTGTCTGGAAATCGATCAGGCCGGCGGCATACTGCTTGCCGGCAAGAGCGGCGGCACTTTGCGCCGCCTGCACGGCTTGATGGAACGTCCGGCGCCGGTTTTGCTCCTCGGCGAAGGCCACCAATGCGTTTTCCACGTCGCGCAAAGCGCCGAGCACGGCGGATTCGTAGTGTATCAGCGCCTGCTCCTGCAGCGCGTTTTGAATTTCGATATTTTGCCGGATACGCCCGGCATCGAACAACGTCCAGGCGGCATTACCGCCGAGGGTGAACATGCCGGCGCTGGATTGCAGCAGGTTGTTGGCCGACAGGGCTTGCAGCCCGAGGGTGCCACTAAGCGAGAAATTGGGATAGCGCGCCGCCGTGGCTACCCCCACTTGTGCGCTTGCCGCCGCCAATTGCCGCTCGGCGCGGCGGATGTCGGGGCGCTGTCGCAGGATTTCGGCGGGCACGCCCACCGCTACCTCGGCTGGCGCGTAAGGAATGGCTGCTGTCTGTTCCAGTTCGGCGAGGGTGCCCGGCTGCCGGCCCAACAGCACGGCCAGCCGATTTTTTGCCTGTTCCAGCCCGCTCAGCAACCCCGGAAGCTGGGCGCGGGTCTGCTCCAGATTGAATTTTGCTTGATCCTCGTCCAGCTGCGTGGTCAGCCCCGCCTCGCGCCGCCAGCGCGCGATTTGCCAGGTTTCGCTCAGCGTGGCGACGGTGGCGTCGGCCACGGCGAAGCGCGCCTGGTAGCTTCTCACTTCGACATAATTCAGCACCGCTTCGGCCAGCAAACTCACCAGCACATCGCGCAAATCCTCCTGGGCGGCATCCAGGCTGGCATCGGCCGCCTCCACGGCGCGGCGTTTTCCGCCGAAGATATCCAGTTCCCAATTGGCGTCGAAGCCGGCGGAAAACGTTTCGCTGGTGCGGCTGCCGCCGCTGCCCATTTCAGCGCTGTTACGATTGCGACTGGCGCCGCCCTGCACGGTCAGAGTGGGGAAACGCTCGGCTGCGCTGACGCCGCGACGGGCGCGCGCTGCGCGCAATCTGGCTTGCGCCTGCTTGAGGTCGAGGTTGGACGCCTCCTCGAGGTAATGCTTGACTTTCTGGTGGTACGCTTTTTTATCCGCCTGAGCGCGCGGCGCCCAGACCGCCGGCCCTTTTCCCCGGTTCAGCATGCGGAACTGAATGCCGGTCTCATCGATTGCCTTTGCCATCATACCGCCGAGCGCATCGATCTCGCGCGTGAGATGTCCTTTGGCGAGTCCGCCGATTGCCGGATTGCACGACATTTGGGCGATGGTATCGAGCGAAATGGTCAGCAGCAGTGTGTCGCAGCCCATTTTGGCCGAGGCCAGGGCCGCTTCACAGCCGGCATGGCCGGCGCCGATCAC
>CALMWM010000447.1 GCA_937873435.1 uncultured Gallionellaceae bacterium | reverse complement strand
GGAAAACTCTCCTTCTCCGTCGCGTAGTTAGCCTGCGCCAGCAATGTATTCTTGCGAAGCGCAGGGCAGGTCGCTTAGCCTAACTTGCATGAGTTTGGCGTTTTCCTAAGCCGTATAGTCGATTCCGTTCTGAATCACGCCTATCACCGCCGCCTGGTTTTCTGCGGATTCGGAGAAGCCGTTGAGGATTTGCGCCCGCGTTTGTGAATTGCTGTCGATCTGCGTTTGCCAATACGCGAGGCCGGCTGCTTCGCCTGCCCTATGCAGCACGTTTTGGTAAAGCTGATCGACGAACTGGTGGTTGCCGAGATTCCCATAGGTGCTGACGAACTCGGTGCTGGCGACGAAAGACGAGGCAATATTGGTCAGCGAAACGTTGGAATCGGCTTGCCCGATCCAGTAAGCAAGACCCGGCTTGTCGGGCGCGCGGTTAAAGGCGGCCTGGTAGAGCCGGTACACTTGGCCCGCATTGCCTGAGATATCCAGGGCGATCTTGGCATCGGCGAATTGCAGCCTTTCGACATTGCTCAGGGTATCCGTTCCGTCCGGGCCGGTGACGGTATAGCCGGTTGCCGTCTGGGTAATGGTGGAGCTGGCACGTGCACCGGAAAAGACCGCGGTATCCCTGCCCGCGCCGCCGTCTATGGTGTCGTTGCCCAAACCGCCGGTCAGGGTGTCATTGCCCGAGCTGCCCGTCAGGGTGTCGTTGCCGGCAGTGCCGGTGTAAACATTCGGCGTGGAACTGCTGCCAAAGAGGGTGGTCAGGTCGACGATGCTAGAGCCGAAGCCGAACGACACTTTCTCGAAGTTTTTCAGCTTGAAATGATAGGCCGCGCTGGCGCCGGATACCGAGTCTACATTGATCGTGCCATCGCTATTCTGGGTGATCGAGAAAGCGGATCTGCTCAGCCTGTCCATATACAGGGTGTCGGTGCCGCCCAAGCCATCCAGCGAAGCCGTCTCGCCGTATTGCCTGATAAAGTAGGTGTCATTGCCGTTTGTGAAAGCCATGTTTATATCTCCATTGCTCAATGGGCGTCATCGCCCCGTTGATGAAAATTGCCCTGATGATCTACCGCCAGGTAATCCATGCCGGCCTCCTCCAGGAAGGCCTTTCCTTCCGCCTGCTTGAGCATCGCGATGGTCGAACAGCTGCCAGCGACAATCGCGCGCGGGGCCAGCACGCTCACCGAGCGCCAGTGCGTAACCGGCTGCCCGGTGCGGGGATTGAAAACATGGCAGTAGCGCCGTTCCCCAATCTCGAAAAACCTTTCGTAATCCCCGCTGGTCGCCAGGGCGCCGCTGGCGACGGGGATGGTTGCCATCAAGCCGCCGTGGCGACGCGGGTCCTGAATGCCGATCATCCAGGGCTGGTCATCGGGCTTGGGGCCGAGAATGCGCATGTCGCCGGCCAGATTGACGTAACCGTGTTTCAGCCCCTGCCCGGCTAGCGCATCCGCGGCACGGTCTGCCGCATATTCCTTGCCGAAGCCGCCGAAATCGATTTCCATGCCGGCGTCCGGCAGGCGGATATTCCTGTCCCGTCGTTCCACCCTGTGCCAGCCTATCAGGGCAAGCAAGGGCGCCAGCGTTTCCTCCGACGGCACAACTGCCCGGCGGAAGTCCCATGCCTGGCGCAGTACGCCGGAGGTGATGTCGAACAATCCGCTGCTGTTCTGGAACAAGCTGTCGGCATAAGTGCAAAGCGCCGCCGTTTCCTCGTCGCACTCGACCCACTCCCCCCCTGCGGCGCGGTTGATGCGCGAAACGATGCTGTCGGTACGGTAACGGGAATATTTGTGTTCGACCCGTTTAACCTCGTCGATCGCCGTCTGGGCCAAGGCCTGGGCGGTTCCCTCGTCATCGGCGCACAGCACGACTTCGCAGGTGCTGGCCATGGCTTCGAAAGGGATGCGGAATATCTGCATCGCGTTTAGAACAACCGCGAGATGCCGAACTGGATGCTGCGTGCGCTAAAGGGTTCCAGTCCACGGTCGCCCTCTCCCGACAGGCTCCATCCGGCGCGTTGTTCGTAGCGTTCCAGCTTCAAATCTACCTGCCAGTCGGGGGTGAGTTGCTTGGCTACCTTGATGCCGAGCGTGACTGCACCAAAGGCGGACAGGCGCTGATCCTCCGAATAGGTTGTCGCGCCGAATGCCGGGAATGTCGGCCCGGGCGCCGTCGCCGGGTCGGTTGGCAGATAAAAGCTGGCTGCCGACTGCGTATGCAGCCGTACCAACGGCGTCAACGTCCAGCCCTGCGGGAGCGGTTGGGCGTAATCGCTCGTCAGGGTGTGCGCCTTGATATCCCAACTGTCGCGGTAATAGCGGTAACTTACGTGACTCGTGCCCTCGGTTCGCAGGAAATGATGATTCCAGCGCGCCAGCACGGTGGTGTGATTGCGCACTCGCGGACGCTCATCCGCCAGTTTGTAGGGGTCGGAAAAATATCCCAGGCCATGCGAATAACCCAGATTGACTTGGGCGATGTCCTGTTGCGTGATGACCTGGGTCAGGCCGATCGCGAAATCCGTCCCTTTTTTTGTTTCGTGTATGCCGCCGTAACTAGGGGTGATTTGGTCGTCGCTCACGCCTATGCCCAGATTAAGTGTTGTGTTCTTGCTTTCGCTGGAAATGCTGCCTTGCAGCGACGCGCCGCGAGAGAGGTAATCCGACTCGTGGGAGTAATTGGCGCCAACCGTCAGCGAACCCTGCGAGAAGTAACGGGTCATCCCCAAATCGACCGCGCGGCGCAAATCCTCCATTTTGGTCAATTGCTGGCTATGGTAGGCAGGCGATGCGCCAGAAACCGAGTCCACGGTGTAAGTGCCGCTCACCGACCAGACTTCGGCGAGCGGCGTCATGATCATCAGCGAAGGCGCCCTTACCGAGATGCGATCGCGCCCCCGCTGGCTGTCCTGGTAATCAAGGTATTTCAGGCTGATCAAGCCGCGCTCCGGCGCGCTCTCTGCCTGGGCTGTATCCGCCCCCGGCAAGGCCATGGCCGCAGTCAGCAGCGCAAGACCCAAGGCTGACTGGCTGGCAGGCGTTGTGGCGTCAGTTTTCAATTGCATCCGCAACCTCCGCCGCCGACGCCCGCGCCGCCTGATGCAGCCTCTTTGCTGCTATAGATGTGCTCGGTGAAATTGTTATCCAGCTTGTCGCCGTCGAAGGTCATCTCGGGTTTGGCCAGGATGCCTTTCTCCCAAGGCTGGACAGGCTGAATTCCCGCACAGGCGCTCAAAGAAAAAACCATCAGGATCAGTAAAACCCTGCTGATCCAAAAGCGATGCCGTGGATTCATTTTGGTTGTTCCAAAAATGGTTGAATTTCTTGTTCCAGTTTGTCGCGGTCGGAAGCGTTAAAGCCCGTGTGCTGGAAAATGATTTTTCCCTCGCGACTAACGAGATAGCTGGTTGGCATACCTTTAACGCCATATTGACGGGGGGTCAGTCCCTTGCTGTCGAAGGCTACGGTGAACTTGGCTGGCGTGACGGCCAGGAATTTTTGCGCGTCCTGGTAATTCGTATCGAGATTAATGGCAATAATTTCGAAGCCCTGTGACCGATACTTTTCCTGCAAGGCATTCATCCAGGGAAAAGATTGCCTGCATGGGCCGCACCAGGAAGCCCAGAAATCCAGATAGACCAGTTTCCCTTTGCTATCCGACAGTTTCACGTTGACCTGTTTGCCGGGCAAATCGAAATCAGGAGCCTGGTGGTTGCTGTCCTGGGCAAGCGCAATATCTCCGAATTGCAAGCCAAATAAAATAACGGCGGTTAACAGCAAACTATTTTTATTGAGGTTTCTACCCATGAATTCATCCTGAATCCGTAATTTTTAAGAAATTTTAAGAGTTCAAAAATCCCATGAAGGATCCCTGACTTTAAAAGTCTACCGATCACTGCGGTCTTTAAAAACAAGCTTTGCAAATCTTTACAATGCGGGACATTTCCCGCGAAAAAAGGGGGGAACTAACGCCCCCACAATTTTTCCAGAGTGGGAAAAAGACGTATCAACCAAGTAAAGCTGACGTGTGACTTGCTGTCGAAACGCCCATCAGGGAAACATGTTCTTGTCCTTCCGTCGAAGCGGAAAAATCATGTAACAGCGTCGTACGATCGATATGGCCGGTTTCCAATTCATGTAGCCAGTAGCTCTTGCCGGCGGCATCCGCGGTTCTGCCGAGCGCACTCTGGTACGCGTAGTCGAGATAGGCGCCGTCGCTCAACGTAGTCGAAGTGCTGGTCGAAGAAGTGCCGGCGGCCATGGCATGTTCTTGTCCTTCTGTGGAAGCGGAAAGGGACGTCATTAACGTGGTGCGGTCGATCTGGCCGGATTGCAGTTCATGCAGCCAGTTTGCCTTGCCGGCGGCATCCGAGTTTCTGCCAAGGGCGGACTGATAGGCGTATTCGACATAGGCGTCGTCGCTCATGGTCGTCGAAGTAGCGGTCGCCGGTGTGCTGGTCGAAGAAGTTCCGGCGGCAGCGGCATGTTCTTGCCCTTCTGTAGAAGAGGAAAGGGACGTCATCAAGGTGGTGCGGTCGATCTGGCCGGATTGCAGTTCATGCAGCCAGTTTGCCTTGCCGG
>CALMWM010000446.1 GCA_937873435.1 uncultured Gallionellaceae bacterium | reverse complement strand
CTTCGCCGTCTATTTCCAATGTGACCGTGCTGCCCATGCTTGCCGCCAGCATCATCACGCCCATGATGCTCTTGGCGTTGATGCGGCGCTCGTTGCGGCTGATCCAGATACTGCTCTTGAACTGGCCGGCAAGCTGCGTCAGCTTTGCCGAGGCCCTTGCGTGCAAGCCCAATTTATTAGTTATTTCAACGTCTTGCTGTAACATCACAGGCTTCCATGGTAATGTGAACGATCCCCTCGCAGCCGCCGGACAGTGCTTTTTCGACCACCGTGGCCAGCGGGCTGGTGCAATAGGTCAAGGCACGCACCAGCATCGGCATATTGACGCCGGAAATGCCTTCCACCTTGCCCGGTTCGAGCAGGCGGCAAGCAATGTTGGAAGGCGTTGCACCGTACATGTCGGTCAACACCAGCACGCCATCGCCGGCGTCGAGCTGGCTTAACAGTTCGCGCGCCTGCGGCAGCAGCTCCACCGGATCGTCATGCACCGTCACGCCGAGCTGGCGCAACGGCAGTTCCCTGCCGGAGAATACATGCTGGGCGCAGTGAACCAGGCTGTCGCCGAGACTACCGTGAGCAATGATGAGTATGCCTATCATCCGGGATCATCCGAGACAAAAAAGTGCGATTCTATTCCTTTCACGGCGCCTCGTGCACTATCGGCGATTTTTCGACGAACTGCAGGCGCTTTTTCAGCGTGGTAGTGAGGTAAATTTCGCCGCGCGCGTCGATCAGCATTGCGGAGTCTATCCCCATTTGCCGGGCAGCAACGCGCCAGCCCGCGACGCCGCCGATGAACAACGGCTTGGAGGCAACATCCGAAAGGGTTCCGGCCAGCCTGCCGGGCGGGATCACCACCGTCACCGCCTCCACCCCCTGCACCGGGTAGCCGCTGCGCGGGTCGATGATGTGGCAATAGCGCTTGCCGTCGAGTTCGAAGTAACGCTGGTAATCGCCGGAAGTGCCGATCGCCTCGCCGTCCTTGAGCTCCAGCGTGGCGATCGCGGACGGCTTGCGCGGATGCTGGATGCCCACGCGCCACGGCCGCCCGTTATGCTCGCCGAGTGCCAGGATATTGCCGCCGATATTGATCAACGCCCCCTTGACCCCTTGCGCACGCAGGTAGGCCGCCGCCCGGTCGAGCGCGTAGCCCTTGGCATAGCCGCCCAGATCGAGCTGAACCGCCGGATTGCGGCTGGCGGCAATCCCGTTCTCGACCGCGATGTCGCTCATCGCCGGATTGGCCTGCACCAAGGCCGCCAGCACCGCCGGATCGGGGCGCAAGGGCAGGAATTCGTCGTTCTGGAAGCCCCACTGCTTGATCAGGCCGCCGATGGCCGGGTTGAAGGTTCCGCCCGATAGCGCCGAAAGCGCCGCGGCATCGCGGAGGATCGCCGCCAATTCGGGACTGACCGGCATTTTTTCGCCGTGCGCGAACGCCGCATTGAGGCGCGACAGATCGCTGGGTTTCCAGGCGTGCAAAGTGCGGTGCAAACGGTCGAATTCGGCCAGTACCTCGCCGATCAACTGACGCGCGCGCGCCTCGTCCTCGCCGGCGACGGTCACGTCCACCAGTGTGCCGAACACGTAGCTCTGCTGCTGGTAGACCGGCGGCTCCTTGGCGCAAGCCGCGAGGCTGAACGCCATGATGATGAAACATACAACCCGGATCAAGCGCATTTCCGCTCCAGTGCCTCGACCAGCATCCCCGCCACGTCGAAGCCGGTCTGGGCGTTGATCTCCTGAAAACCGGTGGGGCTGGTGACGTTGATTTCGGTAAGCCAATCGCCGATCACATCCAGCCCGACCAGGAATAACCCGGCCTCGCGCAGGTGAGGCCCGAGCGCATCTGCAATCTCGCAATCCCGCGCCGAGAGGGGCTGCGCCACGCCGGTAGCGCCGGCGGCGAGATTGCCGCGGGTCTCGCCCGGCTTGGGGATGCGCGCCAGCGCGAACGGCACCGGCTCGCCGTCGATCAGCAGGATGCGCTTGTCGCCTTGGGCGATTTCGGGAATGAAACGTTGCACCATCACGGTTTTTTGCCCCAATTCGGTCATCGTCTCGATAATCACGTTGAGGTTGGGATCGTCCGCACGGACCCGAAAAACCGAGCTGCCCCCCATCGCATCGAGCGGCTTCAGGATAATGTCGCCGTGCACGCCGAGAAAATTGCGGATCAGGTCGCCGCGCCGCGTCACCAGCGTGGGCGGGGCGAATTGCGGAAATTTGGCGGTGGACAGCTTCTCGTTGAAATCCCTGACAGTGCCTGGCCGGTTGAACACCCGCGCCCCTTGCGCCTCGGCCAGTTCCAGCAAATAGGTGGCATACAGGTATTCCATGTCGAACGGCGGGTCCTGGCGCATCAGCACCGCATCGAAATCGACCAGATTGCGTACCTCGGCGGCGTCAGCGCGATACCAGCTTTCGCCGCCCTCGACCAATTCGATCCGCCGCACATGACCGACCACTTTCCCGCCCGCCAGCACCACATCCTCCCGCATCAACGCGAACAACCCATGGCCGCGTGCCTGCGCCGCGCGCATCATCGCGAAACTGGAATCCTTGTAGGTTTTAAGGCTATCGAGCGGATCGAGTATGAAAGCGAGATTCATGTTTGAGATAGGTCGTTGTCGTGTTTGCTTCCGAGCGGCAGGGCAACTTCCAGCACGGAGTGCTTATCTTAACCGGATTGCAGCGAATGCGGGGCGTAAAGAATGCGCGCCCGTTCTACTCAGGTGCACTTGAAACTTCCCCATTAATTATTGCGTTCGAATTCTTTTTCGGCATCGACGAGGTGACGAATCAGGATGTGGGATATCAGATTCACACCGACACCGGCAAAAAGGGCCGGCAGGAGGTAGAGCGCGACAGAAAGTTCCGATGCGAAAATTTTATCGTCAAGCAAAGAAGTCGATTCTTTCGCCATGGTTGCCAGATGCTGTAAAAGAAATATGGACACCCCGGAGATCGCGACAAGCAGAACGCCATACAGCAGCACCGTATGGCGAGAGATGGCTTTTTTCCACATCATGTAACCGAAGATGCCAGCCGGCAGGATAATTGAGAATACGACCAGCACAAAAAATTCGACTCTAACGAATATGGATTCACTCATTTTCAATTCACCTATCTTTTCCTGCGCCGCAATGTCGTCATCAGCCGTCTGTCCTTGATAACAAGTACCATTCTAATATTGGCGGGCAGGGGAGTTATTTCAAGCGCGAGGCGTTTTGTAACGCTGTGTATGAAATAAGCGCCAACGATTAACCTAGGCTGTGTTCGCAAACCGTGTTGGTGGCTCGCGTGGTGAGCCACCGATGGCGG
>CALMWM010000445.1 GCA_937873435.1 uncultured Gallionellaceae bacterium | reverse complement strand
GTGCGCGACGTGTTCGAAGAAATGTATCCGCAGCTTGTCGGCCTGTTGCAGGTCATCCACCACGGCATGGAGCGCGTGCATAACGGCAGCTACGGCGACGGCCTGATCAGCAAGTTCAAGAAAAACGACAAGCCGCGCATCGCCGTATCGGTGGACATGCTGGATACCGGCATCGACGTGCCGGAAGTCGTGAACCTGGTATTCATGAGGCCGGTGCAATCGCGCATCAAGCTCTGGCAGATGATCGGGCGCGGCACGCGCAACCAGGAAGCGTGCCGCTTCTTTGATCGTTTGCCCAATGGCGAGAAGAACGAATTCCTGATCATCGACTTCTGGCAGAACGATTTCGGCAAGCAGACTGAAGACCGCGTTCCGGTTGAAGTGCCATTGCTGATCCGGCTGTTCAACACCCGCCTCGACATCCTCGCCGCCTCGCGCAGCCAGCCGCAAGGCGCCGCGCACACCCAGGCGATTGCCGATTGCCGTGCCATGTTGGGCCGCATCCCGGCCGAATCCTTCCCGGTGCGCAAAGTTTGGGCCGAGGTCGAAACCGCGTGGACGGACGCCTTCTGGACAAACCTCACGGCGGATCGCATTGCCGCCCTGCGCCTCAAGGTCGGCCCGTTGCTGCGCTTCGTCCCGGACGTGGACATCGCCGCCGAAACCTTCGCCCACAAGGTCGAGCGCCTGAATTTACAGATCCTCAAGCGCCAGCCTGCGCCGGAGTTGTTGCAATCCATTGCCGAAGATGTCAGCCGGCTTCCCCAGCACATATTGGCCGCGCCGCCCAAGCAGCCCTCGGTGAAACTCGCGCTGTCGCTGGACCTCGCCCAAGCCGATCCGTCTCAGTTGCATCGCCTGATCGTCGATCTGGCCGACGAAATGAAAAATAAGCGCCGCGCCGAAAACAGCTTCATCAAGATCGACCTGCCCGACTTCATAGCCGGCAAGAGCTATCTGATGATGAGCCCGGGCGGGCAGCCGATGCACGTCGAGGAATACCGCAAACGCGTCGAGCAGCGCATTCTCGGCATTACCGACCGCCACCCCGCCTTGATCGCCATCCGTGCAGGGCTTCAGCCGGAAGAGGGCGACCTGGTCGATCTGGAGCGCGTACTGCACAACGAATTGACCAATCCCGAAATCCAGCTTTCCGAAAAGACCGTGCGCCAAGCCTATGGCGTGCGTCTCGACAATCGCGCCGGGTTCCTCGGCTTCGTGCGCTTCGTCCTCGATCTGGACGCCATCCCGGATTACGCCGCCGTGGTGGCGCACGGCTTCGAGGATCACGTCACCGCCAACCGCTACAGCAGCGACCAGATTCGTTTCCTGCGTTCGGTGCAGGAAGTGTTCATCGCCAAGCGCCGCCTGGCCGAGGCCGACCTGTATGAAGCGCCGCTGACCAATTTCGGACGCAACGCGGTCGAGCGCTATTTCACCCCCGAGCAGATTCGTGGCCTGGTGCAACTGACGGATCGCCTGAGTGCCTGATGCCGATGTGTGGTAACTACTCAGTTCTAAGCAAACAACAACGAAAAAGCCCCTCTCACGTAGGCGGGAGAGGGGTTGGGGTGAGGGACGTTGCACTTTGACAACGACTGTCGATACGCGAACGCCCTCATCCCCGGCCCTTCTCCCGCCAGCGGGAGAAGGGGGGCATATTTACCTGAACCGCATCCAACACATACCGCCTAATATCTCAATAACCGGATAACTGAATACCCGATGCTCACCGACTCACAACTGAAATCAAGCGTAGACACCCTCTGGAACAAAGTCTGGACCGGCGGATTGTCCAATCCGCTCGATGCCATCGAACAGCTTTCCTACCTGTTTTTTCTCAAGCAGATCGACGAGCGCGAGCAGGATGGCGAACGTCATGCCCGGCTGCGCGGCGGAGAATTCGTGCCGCTGTTTAGCGACCCCACCCTGCGCTGGTCGTACTGGAGCCAACTGCCTGCCGACAAGGCGCTGAAGCACGTCAAGGAGGCGGTATTTCCCTTCCTGAAAAGCCTCGGCGACAAGGCCGGCTCGTTCGGTGCGCAGATGGAAAACGCCGAATTCAAAATCAACAAGCCCAGCCTGCTGATCGAAGTGTGCCGCGCCATCGAGGCGATGCAGATTTCGGCGCAGAACCAGGACGTGCAGGGCGATCTCTACGAATACCTGCTCTCCAAGCTCAACACCGCCGGCACCAACGGCCAGTTCCGCACCCCGCGCCACATCATCCGCATGATGGTGAAAATGCTCAATCCGCGCCCCTTTGAGCGCGTCTGTGACCCGGCGGCGGGCACTTGCGGCTTCCTGGTCAACGCCTGGCAGCACTTGCTGGAAACCCACACCGACCCGCGCGACCTCAGCTTCGACGAGGAAGGCTGGCCGCACGGCCTCACCGGCAGCGGCCTCAAGCGCGAGGAATACGAGTTCGCGCAACAGAAGGGTTTCACCGGCTACGACAACGACTCCGGCATGACCATGCTACGCATCGGCAGCATGAATTTGATGCTGCACGGCCTCGCCTCGCCGCGCTTTCGCTACGCGGACACCCTGTCCAAGGCCTACAACGAAGAACGCGCCTACGACGTGGTGCTCGCCAACCCGCCGTTCAAGGGTGCCATCGACACGGCGGACGTCAACCCGTCGCTCCCCACCAAGGTCAAGAAAACCGAAATCCTCTTCATGCACCTGTTCCTGCGCCTGCTGGAAAACGGCGGGCGCGCTGCGGTGATCGTGCCGGACGGCGTGCTGTTCGGCTCCAGCAACGCACACGTGGAAATCCGCAAATTGCTGATCGAGGGCAATCGGCTCGACGGCGTGGTGTCCATGCCCTCCGGCGTGTTCCGGCCCTATGCCGGGGTATCCTCCGCCGTGCTGCTGTTCACCAAGGGCGCGGCCACCGAGCGCGTCTGGTACTACGACATGGAGCACGACGGCTTCTCGCTCGACGACAAGCGCCAACGCGTCGCCGAGAACGACATCGCCGACCTGCTCGACTGCTGGCAACAGCGCCACGACCCAAAATTCCAGCAGCAGCGCGATGCGCGGCTGGCGCAACTGCGGCAGCAGATCGCACCGCTTAAAGAAAACCGGCTGGCACATCACGCGATCATCCACCGCTTGAAATTCGAGGAAGTGGTCGCCGAGGAAGCCGATGCGGCGCGCAGCGCGCGCGAGCAGGCCGAGGCCGAGCTTGCGGAACTGCAAGCGCGCATCACGCCGCTGGAAAACGAAATCAACCAGCTCACCCGCCAGTTCTGGGTAAGCAAGGAACAGGTCACCGCGAACAAGTATGACCTCTCGGCGAGCCGCTATCGGCAGGTTGAGCAGGAGGAAGTGTTTTACGAGAAGCCAGAAGTGACACTGGTGCGGATGCGGCAGTTGGAAACGCTCTCGACTGGTTTGGCCACAGAAATCGAAAAGGCACTTCAATGAAGTTGGAGCCAATCGGCAATCTTGTTAGTCGTGTAAGCCAGTGCGATCCCGGTGCGCTTGGCAAAGACTGGATCACCTACTTGGACATTTCTTCCATAGACAGAGAGTCCAAGCAAATTATTGCCCCGGCGCGAATCGCAGCCGCTACTGCGCCAAGCAGGGCGCGTCAGCAGGTGCGTGCCGAGGATGTCCTGGTTTCAACGGTGCGTCCAAACCTAAACGCTGTCGCGCGGGTGCCACGACAGCTCCATGACGATATTGCCTCGACAGGGTTTTGCGTCCTGCGCCCCTCCAAGAACCGGGTCTGCCCTTCGTATCTCTTTTACTTTACGCAGACAGATCGCTTCGTCTCGCACCTGATGAGAATTTCGACGGGGGCAAGCTATCCGGCGGTCACTGATAACGACATCTTTGAAACGCAAATCCCGCTACCCAGCCTGAACGAGCAACAGCGGATAGCGGAGCAGTTGGAGCAGGCGGATCGGCTGCGCCGCACCCGCCGCTACGCCCTCGAACTCAGCGACAGCTTTCTCCCCGCCGCCTTCCTCGAACTTTTTGGCGACCCAAAGCATAATGAAAAATGTTGGGAACAAGTTCTGTGGGGCGATTTAGTCCGCATTTCCTCTGGCCATGCATTCAAATTGAAAGAGTATTCGCACGGCGGAGTAAGACTCTTACAAATCGCTAACGTCTCGTTTGGCCAAATCGATTGGAGCATTTCCGCTTTTCTTCCTGAGAAATGCCTTGTGGAATATTCCGATATTGTTTTGCAACCCGGCGACTTGGTCATTGCACTGAACAGACCAATTATTGGGCCTAGAATAAAATTCGCTGTTCTTCGCGAGAAGGATTGTCCTTCAATTCTCTACCAGCGCGTCGGAAAATTTAACCTCAAGACGAATGCAATGCTTCAACCATTTCTTTGCGGCTTCATGTCGTCCAATTTCTTCTACCATGAGTTAAAAAAACGGTTGGCAGGATCAGACCAGCCTTACATCAACCCAAGCGATTTGGAATCAGTTCCCGTTCCCGTTCCACCGATTCCCTTGCAGCAGCAATTCGCCGCACTGGTTGCCCGCCACGAACGCCTGCGCGCCACCCAGCGCGAGGCGCTGCGCCAGGCCGAGCACTTGTTCCAGACCCTGCTGCACCGGGCGTTCGGCGAGGGCGTGTGAGGTTGATAGAGCGAGTGGCAGTTACTTCCTGAGCGGGTTGACAAAAGAACGATCGTTCCATACGATAAGGTTGTCGTTTAGCCAACCCGTGACCGTGACACAAGTCACGGATTGAAATAGTCCCCCGGCATCCATGAACCAGGAATCTTGACAATGAAAAGCCAGCCAGCCCTCTTTGAAGCGCATGAAATCCGCCGCGTATATGACGAGGCGACGGAAATCTGGTGGTTTTCGGTGGTGGACATTGTGCAGGTGCTCACCCAGCAGCCCGATTACCAGACCGCCAGAAAATATTGGAACAAGCTGAAAGAACGGCTGGGCAAGGAGGGGAGTGAGTCGGTGACAAATTGTCACCGACTGAAATTACCTGCCGCAGACGGTAAAAACTACCTCACCGATGTCGCCACCGCCGAAACGCTGCTACGTCTGGTGCAATCCGTACCCAGCCCGAAAGCCGAGCCGATCAAGCTGTGGCTGGCGAAGGTGGGTTATGAGCGGATGCAGGAAATGGCCGACCCCGCCCGTTCGCTGGATCGCGCCCGCGAGACCTGGCAAAAACACGGGCGTAGCGAGAAGTGGATACAACAGCGCATGACTGGGCAGGAGACACGCAATAAATTGACCGATTATTGGGCGAACCACGATATCAAGGAGGGCGAGGAATACGCGATTCTCACCAATATCATTCATCAGGAGTGGGCCGAGGTGGACGTGAAGGCGCATAAGGCGATGAAGGGTTTGCAAACCCAGAACCTGCGCGACCACATGAGCGAGGCGGAGTTGATTTTTACCGCCTTGGCGGAATTGTCCACGCGCCAGATTGCCGAGAGCATGGAAGCTACCGGCATGAACGAAAATGAGTCGGCGGCGAAAACTGGCGGCGGCATTGCCCGGAAAGCGCGGCTGGAGCTGGAAGGCAAGACCGGCAAGCGGGTGGTGTCGGCAGAGAATTATTTGCCGCCCGCCAGGAAGAAATTAGGGCAGAAATAAAAAGGCCCAACCCGGATTTTTTCTTGATCGAAAACTAACGAATCAAAGCCAATCCATTGCCATGAGCCACGACCACCATAGTACGGTACGGTGCAATCACCGAAGGGTATTGCACCGTATGGTTTTCAGCCAGCTTTCTTCACTTCCCGGCTCGCCCCGGCCTCTTCCATGCGTTCCAGATAGCGTTTCCACAGGGCTTCCTGGTTGACGCCGATGTCGTAGAAGTAATCCCACGAATAAAGCCCGGAATCGTGGCCGTCGGAAAACACCAGTTGCACCGCGTAGCTGCCGACCGGTTCGATGCGTTCGATTTCCACGTCTTTCTTGCCGACCTGCAAGGTTTCCTGTCCCGGGCCGTGGCCGCGCACTTCGGCGGAGGGGGAGTAGACGCGCAGGAATTCGCAGGGGAGGTCGAAGCGCTTGCCGTCGGCGAAGGCGATTTCCAGGGTGCGCGATTTTTGGTGTAGCTTGATTTCGGTGGGCAGCGGTGTGCCCTGATCCAGTCCGGCCATGCTTGTAGTCCTTTCGGTTGCGTGAATGGGGGGATTTTACCCTATTCGGTTTTCACCGGCTGATTCCAGCCGTTTTCGAAGAACAGCACGCCCAGCGGCGAACGCTCGCGCGGCGCGGTTTCGAGTTGCTTGAGTTCGTCGTTCAGCACGGTTTCCTCGGCCTGGTAGCCTACCGCGATCATCGCCATGCAGGCATACTGGGCGGGGATGGCGTAGGTTTCGCGCAATTTGGCTTCGTCGAAGCCGCCCATCTGGTGCGCCATCAGTCCGAGCGCCACGGCTTGCACGCAGAGGTTTTCAGCGGCGGCGCCGGCATCGTACTGGCCCCAGCGGTTGGGCTGGCCGTTCTTGCGGAACAGGCTGTTGGCGGTGACCAGCAGCAGCACCGGGGCGTTCTTCACCCAGTTCTGGTTCCATTCGACCAGGCAGCCGAAGGCTTGCTCCCAGGCGGCGCGGTCGCTGTTCTTGTCCCACACGATGAAACGCCACGGCTCGTCGCCGAAGCACGAGGGCGCCCAATGCGCGGCTTCCAGCAGGGAGAGTATCTGTTCGCGGCTGACCGTTTTGGCGGCGTCGAAGGCGCGGCAGCTCCAGCGGCGGGCGATGATGTCGTGAACGGGGGCGAGGGTTAGTGCGGGTTTGCTATTCATCTGCGATCTCCTTGGCGTTCCCTCTCTCCCAGCCCCTCCCCCGCAAGCTGGGGAAGAGTGCGCGGCAGCGCGGGAGAGGGTGTTCTTTAGGATTTATGGGGAATGGAATCAGGCGAGGAACGGGTAGTCGGTATAGCCTTTCTCGTCGCCGCCGTAAAACGTGGCCGGGTCGGGCGGGTTGAGCGGCGCATCCTTGGCGAGCCGCGCCACCAGGTCGGGATTGGCGATGAAGGGAACGCCAAACGCTACCAGGTCGGCGTCGCCAGCCTTCAATGCGGCATTGGCGCTTGCCTTGTCGTAGCCGCCATTGGCGATGTAAGGGCCTTTGAAGTGCTTGCGCAGTTGCTTGAAATCGAAGGTCGACGGCGCGGCGCTGGTGTCGAAATTGGTTTCCATCACGTGCAGGTAGGCCAATCCGAATTGGTTCAGGGCAGCGGCGACATGGTCGAAGGTCTGCTGCGGCGCGGAGTCGGACATGTCGTTGAAGGCATTGATCGGCGACAGGCGCACGCCGACGCGCCCCGGGCCGATTGAACCGACCACGGCTGCGGTGACTTCCAGCAGCAGGCGGCTGCGGTTTTCTGCCGAGCCGCCGTAGTCGTCGCTGCGCCGGTTGGAACCGTCGCGCAGAAATTGATCGAGCAGGTAACCGTTGGCGGCGTGGATTTCCACACCGTCGAAACCTGCCGCAAGGGCGTTGCGCGCGGCCCGGCGGTAGTCTTCGACGATGCCCGGCAATTCGTCGGTAGCGAGTTCTCGGGGGGTGACGAAGGGTTGCAGGCCCTGGTAGGTAAAGGCTTGTCCGTTCGGCTGGATCGCTGAAGGCGCCACCGGCAGCGCTTCGTTGGGCAGCAAAGAGGGGTGCGAAATGCGTCCGCAATGCCACAGCTGTAGCACGATCCTGCCGTAGTGGGCGTGCACCGCGTCGGTCACTTTCTTCCAGCCAGCGATCTGCTCGGCGCTGTGGATGCCAGGGGTGGCCGGATAGCCGACCGCACTGGCGCTGATTTGCGAGCCTTCGCTGACGATCAGCCCGGCGCTGGCGCGTTGCTGGTAATACTCCATGTTCATCGCTTGCGGCACGTTGCCGGCAGCAGCGCGATTGCGCGTCAGCGGTGCCATCACGATACGGTTTGCGAGGGCGATGGAGCCCAGTTGAATGGGGGTGAACAGGTCGATGGTAGGCATTGGCGGTTCCTTTTTACGGACTGAATTCCGACGTTAATCATAGCACTTCGTCCCCAATGCTGGCGCTTATCTATGTCACCGACAAATTAATATTGTAGATGTTATGACAGTAGGTTATATTCTCAACATGAACATTAAATCTCTCAGTTCAAGCTGGTTCTCGCTGGTGGTCAGCCTGCCTACCCAAAACACCACCCTGCGGATGCGTTTGTGGCGTGCCGTGAAGGCGGGAGGTTGCGCGGCATTGCGCGACGGGGTGTATTTGCTGCCGCAGAACGAACGCTGTGCAAGCTTGCTTTCCGGTTTAGCGCAAGAAGTGCTGGGTGCGGGCGGCAGCGCTCACTTGTTGGCAATTGCTGCCTGCGATGATGCCCAGGAACAGGCGTTTCGCGCCTTGTTCGATCGGGGCGAACAGTATGCCGCGCTGCTGGCGGAAATCGCCCGTGTCCGCGCCAGCCTGCCGGATCGCGAAACAACCGTGCTGCGCAAGGCGCTGAAAACCTTGCGTCGCGATTTCGATGCGTTGGCCGAGATCGATTATTTTCCCGGCGCTGCCAATGCACAGGCGGAGGCCGCGTTGGTCGAACTGGAAAGCGCCGCTGTGGCGCGTTATTCGCCCGGCGAGCCACATGCCGCGGCGGGCGGGATCGTCCGCCAGGATCAAGCGCAGTATCAGGGGCGGTTGTGGGCTACACGCCGGCATCTGTGGGTGGATCGCATGGCAAGCGCTTGGCTGATCTGCCGATTTATCGATACCGCAGCGCGTTTCATCTGGCTGGAAAAACCGCAGGACTGCCCGCTCGGCGCGCTGGGCTTCGATTTCGACGGTGCGAGCTTTACCCATGTCGGCGAAAAAGTGACGTTTGAGGTGCTGCTGGCGAGTTTCGGCCTGGAGAACGATTGCGCTTTGGCGAAGCTGGCGGCATTGGTGCATTTCCTCGACGCCGGCGGAATTACGGTGGCGGAAGCCGCCGGGGTGGAGGCTGTTCTGGCTGGTGCAAGGCATCGTTGTGCCGGTGACGAAGAGCTGCTGGATGAAGCGTCGAGAATTTTCGATTTGTTATACACGGCTTACGCCGAATAGGAGCGACCATGTCTGAACCCACTACCGCCCCCACCCAGCCTTCGCTGGGCGAAGCCTTCAAATACTGGCTCAAGCTGGGTTTCATCAGTTTCGGCGGCCCCGCCGGGCAGATTGCGATGATGCACCAGGAGCTGGTCGAACGGCGGCGCTGGATCTCCGAGCACCGCTACCTGCATGCGCTCAATTTCTGCATGTTGCTGCCGGGGCCGGAGGCGATCCAGCTCGCGATTTATATCAGTTGGCTGATGCACGGCGTCAAGGGGGCGATCATGGCGGGGGTGCTGTTCTTCATGCCGGCCTTTGTGCTGCTGTCGTTGTTGGCCGGCATTTACCTGGGCTATGGCGACGTGCCGCTGGTGCAGGGTATTTTTTACGGTATCAAGCCGGCGGTGGTTGCCGTGGTGCTGTTCGCCGCCTGGCGTATCGGCTCGCGCGCGCTGAGGAACCAGGTGCTGGTGGGTATCGCCGCGCTGGCGTTCATTGGCATTTTCTTTTTCAAGATCGATTTCCCGTGGATTGTGCTGGCAGCGGGGATGCTGGGTGCCATCGGCGGCAAGCTGATGCCGGGCAAATTCCGAGCCGGCGGCGGGCATGGCGCCAGCAACAAGACCTACGGCCCGGCGCTGATCGACGACGATACCCCGCCGCCGCTGCACGCGAAGTTCTCCTGGAGCAAGCTCGCTGCCACGCTGGCGATCTTCGTGGCGATTTGGCTAGCAGTGATGCTGGCACTGCGCGGCCATGGCGAACATGGGGGCCTTTACGATATGGGCGATTTTTTCACCAAAGCCGCCTTCCTCACCATCGGCGGTGCTTATGCGGTGCTGCCCTATGTTTATCAAGGTGCGGTGGAGCACTATGGCTGGCTCAGTGGCCCGCAGATGATGGATGGTCTGGCTCTGGGCGAAACCACGCCGGGGCCGCTGATCATGATCGTCACTTGGGTGGGCTATCTCGGAGGCGTCGCCAAGCACTCCTTCGACAACCCGGTCGCTGCTGGACTGGCAGGCGCGGCGGTGGCGACTATCTTTACCTTTCTGCCCTCTTTCCTGTTTATTCTGGCGGCTGGGCCGCTGGTTGAATCTACTCGCGGCGAACTGAAGTTCACTGCTCCGCTTACTGCGATCACTGCGGCGGTGGTCGGGGTGATACTCAATCTCGCCACTTTTTTCGCTTGGCACACCTTCTGGCCCAAGGCGACCGAAGCCGTGCCGTTCGCCGGGCCGTTCGACGCCATTCCGATCCTTATCGCAATCGCCTCCTTCGTCGCGCTGTGGAAATACAAGGCCGACATCATGAAGGTGATCGGTGCGTGTGCTGTGGCGGGCTTGCTGTACAAGTTGATATTTTGATGCGGGTGCAATGAAATGGGGCGCCCGCGAGCACCCCAAGTTTTATTGTCTTTATCTGGTGCTTAGGCCGGCCAGGGTTCGTCGTCGGGCAGCACCGGGCCGCGACATTCCGGGAAAATGCGCGCCTTGCAATTGCGGCAGATGTCCGGGTTAAGGGTGAAATACACTGCACGCGTGACGTTGGATTTCGCCGGGAAGAAAGCACCTTCGCCGATGTCTTTGACGTACTGCCCCTGCCGCAGGAACTTGTAGACCGAATCCTTGAGCCGGTAGAAATACAGCCCGCCGCCGATCTTGCGCCGCCGTTTCGCTTCCTGAGCAAGCATTTCGGCGCCCGCTACGTCCACAAAGTTGATGCCGCTGCCGACCAGCAACACGCTTTTCTGATCCGGGTTGCTTTCGTCGATTTGCTGCAAGGCGCGCTGGATGTGATCGACCGCGCCGAAGAAGATCGAGCCGTTAAGGCGCACCATGCGATATTGCGGGCATTCCGGGTGGCCCTTGGCATCCTCGAAATGGTAGCTGTCTTCGCCCTGCGCAGGAATCACCGGAACGATGGCCGGTTGCGAGGTGCGCGCCAGGTAGAGCATCAACGACAGCAATACGCCGACATAGATCGAGAATTCCAGTTCGACGAATAGCGTGGATAGCAGCGTGGTGAACAGCACTACGGTTTCAGAGCGGCTGGTGTGTACGATGGAATGGATATGGTGAAAGTCGATCAAGCCCCATGCCACCAGGAACAGGATTGCCGCCATTGCCGGGATCGGCAGGTAGGCGGCGAGCGGCGCCACCAGCAGCAAAGTGGCGGCCAGGAACAATGCGGAAAACACTGCAGCCAGCGGAGATAGTGCGCCGGCGGCGTAGTTCAGGCCGCTACGGTTGAACGAGCCGCTGGACGCATAGCCGGAAAAGAAGCTGCCCAAAATATTAGATAGTCCCTGGCCAATGAACTCCTGGTTGCCGTCGATGCGCTGCTCCGAGCGCACTGCTACCGAGCGGGCGATCGAAACCGCCTCGGTGAGCGCCAACATGGTCACAGCCACGGCGCTGCCAGACATTTCCTTGATCGCCTTGAGGGACAGGTCGGGCAATGAAAACGGCGGCAGGTGCGCGGGCAGCGCGCCGACCGTCCTGATCAGCGTGACATCCTTCCCAAACAAGTCGTCAAGCAGCAGGGCGAAGAAGCTGCCGATCAGCATTGCCGCGATCATGTAGGGGATTTTAGGAACGAATTTTTTGACCAGGATGCCGGAAGCCAGCGTTACCAACGCCACTGCGGTGACATAAGGATTGATATCGCCGACCTGGAGAACCAGCTGGTGGATGATTTCGTAAAAATGCGAGCCGCGCGGAATGTTGATGCCGAAAAAGTTCTTGATCTGGCTGGCGGCAATCAGTACCGAGGCGCCTGCGGTAAAGCCGATTACCACGGTATGCGAAATGAAATTGACCAATACGCCCAGGCGCGCCAGGCCCATCGCGAATTGGACCACGCCGGTGAGGAAGGTAAGCGTCAGCACCAGGCTGATGAAATGCGCGCTGCCGGGCTCGGCATGGGAACCGACGGTGGCGAAGATGACGATGGAAATTGCCGTGGTCGGGCCGGACACCAAGTGCCAGCTGGAACCGAACAGCGCCGCGATGATGGTCGGTACCATCGCCGCGTAAAGACCGTATTCCGGGGGCAGGCCGGCAATTGTGGCGAACGCCACGCCTTGCGGTAGGACGATAATCGCACCGGTCAGTCCGGCGATCAGGTCGGCTTTGGCGGTTTGGCGGGTGACCATCGGCCACCAGCGCAGGAAAGGAAAAACCTTATGCAGCCAGAGATTGCAGGAAAGAGCGGCCTTCAATGATTTACCCTACATGAGAAAGTTGCTGAACCCCATGACTATGGAGGGGGCGAAATGTGTTGCAAAAATAAACTGCTGTGTTTAAAAACTTAACGTTCCCTTAACATTATATTCGAGCCGGTAATAGGGTATGAGAAATATTTTTTATGCGCCAATCGCCGCAATTTATGCTTAGCGCCGGGGGCGATCAAGTGTAATCCTGTTGCAGGGTTTTGGGCGCGCGGTCGAGGTGGTACAGCACGGCGATCAGCAATACGGTGGCGCCTACCATCAAGTGGGGGCCGAACAACCAGAAGACGATGGGAACGGAGAAATAATAGGCGCGCATTCCGATGCTGTAAAAATTGCCGGCACGGTTGAGGTGTACCGCCACGTGGTCGGGCGAGATCACCCGGTGATTCAATGACAGCGGTACGTTGATCATGTAGCCGACATGGTTATAGATGCGGATGGACATGGAAAAACTGAAAAAGGCCACGAACAGGTCGATCAGCAACAGCAGAAGTTTGGCCAGCCACAATTCAGGGTGCCTGGAGCCGACCGCGTTGAGGGCATGCCAGGTGCCTTCCAGCTTGTCGGCTTGTCCGCTCAGGGTGAGTACCCCAATGATCAGCAGTACCGAGGTAGAGGCGAGAAAAGTGGCCGCCATGGTGGAATTGCGCAGGGTTTGCACGGCCAGGATGTCCTTGCCTTCGCGCATGATGGTAACCACCCAGGCGGTGCGCGCCATTACGTTGACCGCCTGTATCGTATAAGCGCGGTTCTTGCCGACTTTGTACTGCAGGTAAATATGGTAGATCAGTAACAGCGCAACGCTGGCTACCAAGCTGCTGAGATCGGCAGCATAGGTGTTAAACAGGCTAAGCATGATTTTTCAGGAAATGATTCGGGACGGGAACTCTTATCCATTTTACCCTATCTTAGCCGTGGTATAGAGCAAAAAATTCCCAAACGAATACGCAGTGTCAAGAGAGGCGGGCGCTGATGCCTGCACGGGAAAGCCTCTGTCGTTCATCCGGGGCGCCATGTCGTAGCGGGAAAGTCTCGCAATTTATTTCCAATATTAAGTCGAATTACAAACTCATGAACCAGATCAGCAGCAAGAACCTGTCCGGCCACATTCTGCCGACCTCCGCTACCATGGTGGGGGTGTGTATGACGGTAATCAGTATCGTTAAACTCTCGCATGGCGGCATAGCCAGCCAACTGATTGACAAGATTCTCGTTTTCGACAGCGCGTTGTTCCTGTTGAGCGCGATGTTTTCCTATCTCTCTTTGCGGGTAAGCCGCAACACCGGGCGGCTGGAGGGGTTCGCCGATCATTTCTTCATGGTCGGGCTGGTGTTCATGGTGTTTGCCTCTTTCGTGCTGTCTTTTGAATTATTCTGATCCGGGTTCGAGCTGGTAATTCTTCAGCTTGCGCCACAACGACACCCGGTTGATGCCGAGCAGTTGCGCGGCGGCGGTCTGGTTGCCGCCGACTTCGTTCAGTACCCAGCGGATGTAAGCCTTTTCCTGTTCCTCCAGGGAGGGAATCCGGCCCTCTTTTTTCTTGAAAGTACGTGCACTCAATTCGCGCAGGTTGTCGGGGAGGTGGGCAACTTCGATGCTGTTGCCGTTGTTGATCGCTATACCGCGCTCGATGATGTTTTCCAGTTCGCGCACATTGCCGGGGTAGTCGTGGTTTTCCAGGATTGCCATGGCGTCGCCTGAAATCTCGCTCACTTCCTTTTTCATCAGGGCGGCGAATTTCTTCAGGAAAAAATAACTGAGCAACGCGACGTCGCCGTTACGTTCGCACAACGGGGGAATATGCAGGTTGACGACGTTGAGACGGAAATAAAGATCCTGGCGGAAGCTGCCGTCCTTGGCCGCTTCCGCCATGTTGCGGTTGGTGGCGGCAATGTAGCGCACGTCGGCTTTCACGGTTTGGGTGCCGCCCAGGCGCATCATTTCGCGTTCCTGGATCACCCGCAGCAGCTTGACCTGCATCGCCGGCGACATTTCGGTGATTTCGTCGAGGAACAGCGTACCTCCCGCGGCCGATTCGATCAGCCCTTTTTTCAGGGCTTGAGCGCCGGTGAATGCGCCTTTTTCGTGGCCGAAGAGTTCGTTCGACAGCAGCTGTTCGCTGAAGGCGCCGCAGTTCACCGCCAGGAATGGGCCTTCCGCCCGGGTGCTGTGGTAGTGCAGGTAGCGTGCGAACAGCTCCTTGCCGGTGCCGGATTCGCCGGTGATCAGCACATTGCAGTCGGTCGGTGCAACTTGCCGGGCCATCTCCAGCAGGCGCAGCATCTGCGGGTCCTGGGTAATGATCTTGACCTTGCCTTCGTAGCTTTCGATCTGTTCGCGCAGTTGGCGGTTTTCCCGCTTCAGGCGGGTTTTTTCGATGGCTTCGCCGACTACCTGGCGGACTTCTTCGAGGCGGAAGGGCTTGGCAATGTAATAAAACGCCCCGCGCTTCATCGCTTCCACTGCCGATTCCGGGGTGGCAAAGCCGGTGATGACGATGACCTCGGTATCCGGGCTGCGCTCGCGGCATTTTTTGAGCACTTGCATCCCGTCCACTTTTTCCATTTTGAGGTCGGTCAGCACCACGTCGAACGACTGTTCTTCGAGTAGTGCCAGCGCGGCGCTGCCGCTGGATGCGCCGGTTACTTCGTAGCCGTCTTTTTTGAGGATGTGCAACAAGTTCTTCAGCGCAATTTTTTCGTCTTCGACGATTAACAGTCTTCCGCGGATTTCCATAATGTATTTTTCTCTTGAAAATTATTGCGCTACTGCGACGGCATGATCCAGCGGCAGCCGAATGTGGAATGACGTTCCTTGTCCCGGCTGACTTTCGGCGGTAATGCAACCGCCTGATTCCTCGATGATTCCGTGGACGATAAACAGCCCCAGCCCCATTCCTTGCCCGACATCCTTGGTGGTGAAGAACGGATCGAAAATGCGCGGCAATATGTCGCTCGGAATGCCGGGGCCGTTATCATGGATTTCAATGTCTACCGCCTCTTTCAGTGAGTGGCACTTGGTTTTTGCGTGGTCGTCGTCGCTACCGGAGTCGAAGGGGTGGGGGAGCAGGTTGGCGTGGATTTGGATGTTGCCGGAATCGCCCAGGGCGTGTAGCGCATTCTTGATCAGGTTCAGGAATGCCTGTTGCAGTCTTGGACGGTCGCCCTGGAGTACGATGTTTGCGGGGATGTCGCAGGCGATGGTGATGTTCGGCGCCCTATCGCCGTTGAGGAAGTGGATGGTTTCATCGAGTAGCGTCGCCAGCGCTACCGGTTCGCGCCTGACCGGCCGGTCGCGGGCGAAATCCAGCAATGCCCGCACGATGTTGCGCGCGCGTACTGTCTGTTCGTCGATTTGTTCCAGCAATTCTGCCTTGCGGGCGGGATCGTTCTCGTTGATTTCCTCCAGCAGGATCTGGCAGGACAGGGAAATATTCGACAGCGGGTTGTTCAACTCATGTGCCACACCCGCGAGCATGGTGCCGAGAGCGGCCAGCTTTTCCGAGCGCACCAGGCTTTTTTGACGTAATTCGAGCTCGACGATCATGTGATTGAAAGCCTGGGTGATCGATACGATTTCGCGATCCGAGGAAGGCGGCGTCAGTTTGTCCAGCTTGCCGCTAGCCAGCGACTCGACGCAATGATCCATATGTTGCAAGGGGCGCACCACCAGGCGCGATAGTAACCAGCCGATGGCGGTCATCAGCAGGGTCAGCAGTACGATGGAAACCACCAGGGTGGCGCGCAATCTGTCCAAAGTTGCCCTTATCAGGCTGCGTTCGATGCCAGCCATGTCCTCGGCGATGGTCACGATGACTTTGCCGGTTTTTCGTATCTGGGCTTCCAGCGCGGTTATGTGGGCTGCGTCGGCCAGTTCGGTACGCACGTATTCGGCCATTAGTGCGCGGTACATTCGCACCTCGTTGTGCAGCTTCGCGAGGCGCGGTGCCAAGGTAAGCCCGGAAAACTCGACGGCGTTGCGGTCGAGTAATTCTTCTGCTTTGGCAGCATAACGGTTGCCTTCATGCAAGTCGGCACCCTGTCGGTAAAGAAAATAATTTTTTTCGAAGCGCCGGATTTCCAGTGCGGCATCGAACAGTTCGGTGATCTGTTCGCCCAGTTTGATTTTCTGTTCGATCAGGCGCAGTTCGAAGTAGATGAATAGCGACAGCGCCACGACCAACAGCGCCATGAAGTAATAGCCCAGATAGCCAAGAGTGATTTTCTGCCGCAGTGAAGATTGGAGTTTCATGGGGAGGGGATGTTACCGCGCTTTGTTGCATAAAGCAACGTTGCATCAAGTGTCTGTAACAATAAGCAAGAATTCGTATCTATATGATAAATAATATAAATAATGGT
>CALMWM010000444.1 GCA_937873435.1 uncultured Gallionellaceae bacterium | reverse complement strand
TATTCCCTTCTCCGGCGCGGCTCGCTCGGCGCGTGCCACGGAAACGCTGGCGCTCGCCGATGCCGCCGTGCAACGCGAAGCGGCGGCGCTGCGCAAAATCCGGCTGGAAGCCGCCAACACCTTCGCCGCTGCGCAAGCCGCCTATCGCGGCTGGGAAAGCGCCGCGCTGGCGGCGGACAAGATGCGCATCAACGCCGACCTGATGGCCCGCGCCTACAGCCTGGGCGAGATGTCCCTGTCCGAAGTGCTGATGGCGCGTCGCCAGGCGCTGGAAGCCGGATTGGCCGCGACCCTGGCGCAGCTGGAAGCGGCGGAAAACCGCTACCGTCTGCTGCTGGATGCGCACCAGTTGTGGCCGCTGGACGAGCACGAAGAATAAGCGCAACACCCTGCCGATTGACGCTCGTCCTCGATTTATCGAGGCGAGCGTGCTTCGAAAATTTGTTACATGGGTGCCTTGTCGCACTGCAATCCAGCCTCCAAGCAATTCCATTTCGCCATCTGTATGTGAGCTATCCTCTCTCCTAAAAGTGCGCGACAGCGCGAGAGAGGGTATTCTTCGCGCTTCTTTGGCGACCTGGAATAACCGATGAGTACGGATGCCGCAGCTATCCCGATGTCTGCAGCGCAAGCTGGAAGCGCAGCCGCAAAGACCCGGCGGGTCGTCGTGGCAACTGCGATAGGCAACGGGTTGATCATGTTCGACTTTACCGTCTACGTTTTTTCCGCGGCGATTATCGGACGGCATTTTTTCCCTTCGGCCAGCCCGCTCGCGTCCCTGCTGATGTCGTTTGCCACATTCGGCGGCGGTTTCGTGATGCGCCCCGTGGGCGCGATGATTATCGGCAACCTTTCCGACCACAAGGGGCGCAAGGCGGCACTGACTTTCTCGATTGCGCTGATGCTGCTGGGTACCGGGATCATTGCGTTTACCCCTTCGTACGCAACGATTGGCGTGCCGGCCACGATACTCATCGTGGCTGCGCGGCTGATGCAAGGGCTGGCGGCGGGGGGAGAAATCGGAACCGCCTCCGCTGCGATGCTGGAGTTGTCCAGCGCGGGCCGCCGCTGCTACCTGGTCAGTTGGCGGGCTGCCAGCCAAGGGGCGTCCGCGCTTGCCGGGGCATTGGTCGGCGCACTCACCACGGCGGCGCTCTCGCCGGACGAGATGCAAAACTGGGGATGGCGCATCCCCTTCCTGCTGGGAATGTTGATCGGGCCGGTCGGCTGGTACCTCCGCCGCCACATGGCGGAGATGCCTTCGACCGGGAGAGCGCGGCCCACCCTGAAAAGCGTGTTCGCGCAACATGGGTGCACGCTGTGGTACGGGATGCTGATGATGGCCGCACCCTCAGCCAGCATTTACATCGCCGTGTATTACATGCCGACCTACCTGGTCAGGACATTGCATCAGTCGCCCACCATCAGCCTGCTCTCGGCCTGTCTTTCCGGCGCGCTGATCTTCATCTGCACGCCGCTGCTCGCCCGCGTCGCCGACCGGCAAAGACGGCGCAAGCCGATTCAATACGTCACGCTGACGACCAGCATCGTGCTGGTCTACCCCGCTTTCCTTGCCTTGACGCATGGTGTGGGGGAGTGGGGCTCATTGCTGATTATCGGGGGGTATGTCGCCGTGGCGTTGAGTAACGGCGGCGCCAGCACGGTGATGATGCTCGAAGCCTTTCCGCGTCACCAGCGGGCTGCCGGAATGTCGATGATTTACAGTTTCGGCGCGACGGTTTTCGGCGGCTTTTCGCCTTTCATCGTAACCTGGCTGATCGGGGTGTCCGGCAACCCGATGGCGCCGGCCTGGTACCTGCTGGCAGCGCTATGTATCAGCCTGTTTGCGCTGACTCGCTTTCCCGATAAGGTCGAAGCGCTCTGACTCCTGGCTATTTCCCGCCATCGGTGCCCAGCGAATTTCCCCTGGTTCGCTGCAACTCCAGTACTTGCGTACGCATATCCTGCGGCGTGATGTCGAAGGCGCGGCGAAACGCGCGGGTAAAATCCGAATGGTTCTTGAAGCCCAATCCGTAAGCGATATCCATCACCGCCAGCTGCGGAAAGCGTACTAGTTCGTCCGCTGCCTCGCGTAGCCGGCGGTTGCGGATATACGTCGCTAGGCCGCCCTCATGGTCGAACATCCGGTACAGGGTGGTGCGGGGAAGTTGCAGCTTATTCAGCAAGCCTTCGGGAGTGAGTTCCTCCTGATGGAGATGGTTGTCGATATAGCGCCTGACCATCCCGAACACCGCCGCGCGTGTCGCTGCGCGGGCATTCCCATGCAGGCCCGAGTGCTTGCCGAAAGCGGCGGCCAGCAGGTGGGCGCCGGTGCGGATAGCGCTATCCGCCTCGTTCGGGCTCATCGACGGGAGGTTCCGTCCGAGGGCGGTCAGGTGATTGAAGATCAACAGGGTCGGCGGCGACAGGTCGGCGATAACCCGGCCATGAATAGCATCCGCATCGGGAAAGACCGATTCCACCAGCGCTCTCGGTACGAAAAAATTCAGCATCCGCCCCGCCGGGCGATTCATGCGAAACGGCTGGTTCATGTCCAGCGCCAGAATACCCCAATCGGACTGGGCTGTGTGCCGTTGCGGGTACAAAGCCGTCACCGCGCCTATTCCTCCACTCATGAACACATGAAAAGCGAAACTGCGGATGTCATCGGTGGAAATACGCGCCACCGGGCGCTGGATTTGCAACGGATCTGTGAAGGAATCGGTAAAAAGCAGGTCGTTGAGCACATAGCGGTCGATGGTGCCATTGAAACCCTTGTCGAGTTGCGTACGTGCAATCGGCACTTCGACGATA
>CALMWM010000443.1 GCA_937873435.1 uncultured Gallionellaceae bacterium | reverse complement strand
ATTTATGCTTCGGCTGCCAGTCTTCCACTCGCGCGCAAGCCACCGAGATATTTGGCAAGCGTAGTTCGATGCAGGCTTGCTTCTGGAATGTGGCTTTCTTATGGTTGCTATCCAACAGGGTAAAGTTCTTTTCCGGCAAGGCTATCGCCAATGGAATGCCAGGTAGTCCACCGCCACTGCCCACATCCAGGATGGTTGAGGCATTTATATAAGGCAACACAGTCAAACTATCGAGCAGATGCTGGGAAAGCATCCGTTCCTGCTCCCGTATCGCGGTCAAATTGTAGATTTTGTTCCACTTGGCGAGCAGATCCAGGTAATTAAGCAGGGAAATAACCTGCTCTTGCGCTAAAGCAAGTTCTAATTCTGCCAAACCCTCGGACAATGAGTCGGCTAGATTCATTGCTCGCCTTTCGCCGACTCGCCATAGCGCTTCAAATGCACCAGAAGCACCGATATCGCTGCGGGCGTGATGCCCGTCATCCGGGCTGCTTGTCCCAACGTCTCGGGTTTATGCTGATTCAGACGTTGCTGAACCTCGATGGAGAGTCCTTTGACTTCTTTATAATCCAAGCCCGCAGGCAACTTCAGCGTATCGTAATGATGGTGGCGTTCGATCTCTTCCTGCTGCCTTGTTATGTAGCCTTGGTATTTGGCCTGTATCTCCACCTGCTCTGCCACCTGGATATTGCTAGTGCCATCCCCTACACCCGGCAAGGACATCAAACTTTGATAAGTCACATCTGGGCGCCGCAGCAAATCCAGCAATGAATATTCTCGCTCGATGTTTTTCCCCAGGACTCTTACCGCATCTTCCGGCGCCAGTTGCCGTGGATTAACCCAAGTACTTCTTAGACGTTCTTGCTCGCGCGCAATCGCCTCATGTTTTTCCGCATACAAGCGCCACCGCTCCTCACCGACTACGCCTAGCTTTCTGCCTGCTTCCGTTAGCCGCAAATCGGCATTGTCTTCACGCAATTGCAAGCGATACTCCGCTCGACTGGTGAACATGCGGTAGGGTTCTGTCACCCCCCGCGTAACCAAGTCGTCTACCATCACGCCCAAGTATGCCTCGGCGCGCTGGGGACACCACGAACCTTCCCCGGTCGCCGATCTCGCCGCGTTTATCCCTGCCAGCAAACCCTGTGCGGCAGCTTCCTCGTAACCGGTGGTACCGTTGATCTGCCCCGCAAGGAACAAACCGCTTATCGTTTTACTTTCGAGTGCGCTTTTCAAGCCGCGCGGGTCATAGTAGTCATATTCGATGGCGTATCCAGGGCGGGTAATATGCGCATTTTCAAAGCCCTTGATGGAGCGCACCAATGCCAATTGAACATCAAACGGCAAGCTGGTGGATATACCGTTTGGATAAATTTCGTGGGTTTGCAACCCTTCCGGCTCGACGAATATCTGATGTGAATCTTTACCCGCGAAGCGCGTAATCTTGTCCTCGATGGAAGGGCAATAGCGTGGTCCAACACCTTCGATTACCCCGGTGTACAGCGGTGAACGATCTAGTCCGCCACGGATGATGTCGTGCGTGTGGATGTTGGTCGAAGTTATCCAGCACGAAACTTGGCGTGGATGTTGCGCGACACTCCCCAAATAGGAAAAGACAGGTGCCGGTTGGTCGCCGGGCTGTTCTATCATGACCGAGTAATCCAAAGTACGCCCATCAATCCGTGGCGGCGTCCCGGTTTTTAATCTTCCGGCTGGGAGATTCAGTTCGCGCAAGCGTTGCGCTAGCCGAATGGACGGCGGATCACCCATGCGGCCAGCCTGATAGCTAGCTTGGCCCACATGCACGAGACCGCTTAAAAATGTGCCGGCAGTCAGCACGACGGCACGCCCCGAAAACCTTAATCCCAACTGGGTTGTCACACCGCTGACATGTTCTCCCTCGAGAACAATATCGTCTACTGCTTGTTGGAAAAGTGTGAGGTTTTCCTGATTTTCAAGGCGACGGCGTATCGCCTGCTTGTACAACGCGCGATCTGCTTGTGCACGAGTAGCGCGCACCGCTGGGCCTTTACTTGAATTCAGAATGCGGAATTGGATACCACTCTCATCGGCGGCTGAAGCCATGGCGCCATCTAGCGCATCGACCTCCTTTACCAAGTGGCCCTTGCCTATTCCTCCTATGGCCGGATTGCATGACATCAAACCAAGCGTTTCGATATTATGAGTAAGCAGAAGCGTCTTCCTGCCCATGCGCGCCGCAGCCAGAGCAGCCTCAGTGCCGGCGTGACCGCCGCCGACAACAATTACATCAAATTCAGCATAACGAAGCATATGATATTGGGCATGCAAAAGAGCGGCAATGATACCTTAAGCGGCATCAATGCCAAACCGGGGAAAGCGCTGTTTCACGTGGAACAATCGCAACAACAAAGAATCTATTACTTACCGATACAGAAACGGGAGAATATCTCCCCGAGAAGATCATCTGGCGTAAACTTCCCGGTAATCATGGAAAGCGCATCCTGCGCCAACCGCAACTCCTCAGCCAGCAATTCAACGCTTCCCGTGTTTTTCCCAGCCAAATCCAAATGTCCCTGCGCTTTTCGTAATGCAACTAGATGTCGCTCGCGTGCCAAATAAACGCTTTCACCGGCATGGTGCCAGCCCACGACATCAAGCAATTTCTGGCGTAGTAAATTCACACCGACGCCGGACTTGGCGGATAAGTAAACATCGGTATATCCGTCATGCGATTCAACTCTGGGTGTTAACTGGTGCTGATCGATCTTGTTGAATACTCGAATAAACGGCAGGCTCGCAGGCAATTCGGCAATTATTTTCCGATCTTCTTCCGTAACACCCTGTGCCACGTCGATTATTACAATAAGTACATTAGCCTGCTCAATCGCCGACCAAGTGCGCTCGATACCGATCTTTTCGACTGCATCTTGCGTTTCGCGCAATCCCGCGGTATCAACCACGTGCACTGAAATACCTTCTATTTCGATGTGCTGGCGTATCGCATCGCGTGTTGTACCGGGAATGTGGGTAACGATAGTCACATCCTCTCCAGCCAGTCGGTTCAATAAACTGGATTTGCCCACGTTGGGCTGGCCTACTAAAACTACATGAATCCCATCGCGCAGCAAGTTACCCTGATGTGCGCTTTCAAATACGTTCAACAATTGCCTGACAATCTCATCCAGCTGGGTATAAGCATTGCACTCGGCAAGAAAATCGATGTCCTCATCGGGAAAATCCAGCGTGGCTTCAACGAGCATACGCAAATTGATCAGTTTCTCTACCAGCAGATTGATGGCGTGAGAAAAATCCCCTTTCAAGGAACGCACCGCGCTCCTGGCTGCTTCAACAGAAGCAGCATCAATTAAATCAGCAACACTCTCCGCTTGGGTAAGATCGATTTTATCGTTAAGGTAAGCTCGGCGCGTAAATTCACCCGGCTCTGCCAGGCGTGCACCCAAATCAAGGCAACGTTGAAGCAGCAACCGTAGAACTACCGTACCGCCATGTCCTTGCAACTCAATAACATCTTCGCCTGTAAACGAATGGGGCGCGGGAAAATACAATGCAATTCCCTGATCGATAATTTCATGCTTATCGTCAAGAAAATTGCTGTAAGTGGCAAAACGCGGCGCAAGAGAATTTTTGCCAGTGAGTGACTGAAACATCGACCGCAAATCATTTCCTGAAATACGAACGACTCCAATGCCGCCACGGCCAGATGCCGTGGCTATTGCCGCTATCGTATCAGCCATGCCCTTTCGCCGCCCTGGCGTGCTCGATGGAGCGGGTTATCTGCCACTGCTGGGCAATTGAAAGGACATTGTTGACTACCCAGTAAAGTACCAGGCCTGCGGGGAAGAAGAAGAAGAAGACGCTAAAAACTATTGGCATCATCATCATGACTTTTGCCTGAATAGGATCGGGCGGCGTTGGATTTAGTTTGGTCTGAACCAGCATGGTTATACCCATGATGATAGGCAAAATGTAGTATGGGTCCGGCGCCGACAAATCTTGAATCCACGCCATAAAGGGAGCCTGTCTCATTTCAACGCTATAGAGCAACACCCAATACAAGGCAATAAAAACCGGCATCTGGACGACAACAGGCAAACATCCGCCCAGCGGGTTGATTTTTTCCGTCTTGTATAACTCCATCATCGCTTGGTGCAAACGCTGACGATCGTCACCGTACTGCTCTTTCAACTTTTGAAGTTTTGGAGAGACGATACGCATGGCTGCCATGGAGCGATAACTTTTAGCCGATAAAGGATAAAAAGCCAGCTTAATTAAAATGGTCAGCAGGATAATCGCTATACCCCAGTTCTGGACGAGCTTGAAGATCAGTTGAACAATCCAGAAGATCGGCACGGCTATAACCGTTAACATTCCATAATCAACAACCAGATCCAAGCCTGGCGCAAGCTTACTGATTTTGTCCTGTTCTTGTGGGCCTGCGTAAAGCGCCATGGTTGTACTAGATTTGGCACCCGATTCTATGGCGCCCAAGGGAATAATTACACCCGCTGTGTATAGATCGCCAACCTTTTTTGTATAAAACTCGCGTTGTACATTTCCGGCTGGCAGCCAGGCACTGAAAAAATAATGTTGCAACATTGCTACCCAGCCATCAGTGCTTTGCTTTGGATAGTCGTCCTTGCCCTTATCAATGTCGGAAAAATTAACTTTGTGAAATTTTTCCTTGTCTGTGTAGATTGCCGGCCCGGTATAGGTATTTACAAATTTAGGATCGCCAAGTGGCGCTTTACCATCGCGCAGCCATTGGTAATAAGCGTGCGGCTCGATTCGATTTCCACTCGAGTTGTTAATTTCATACGTAATGTCGATCAGGTAACTACCTCTATGAAAGGTATAAATTTTGTTGACTGAAATACCGCCCGCATCAGACCAACTTAACCTAACCTGTACTTGTTTATCTTTGTCACCAATCTCATAAACTGACGCCTGGGTTGAATAAGTAATTTTGTGGCTAGGCAAACCGCTACCAATCAGACCGGACTGCGCAATATT
>CALMWM010000442.1 GCA_937873435.1 uncultured Gallionellaceae bacterium | reverse complement strand
GCCGATCTCTCGACATTCTTGCACGAGATGGGTCACTTCCAGCTCGAAGTGCTCGCCGACATCGCGGGGCAACCCGATGCCCCGGCCGAGATCGTGGCCGATATGGATAAGCTGCTGAAGTGGTTCGGCGTGACAGACCTCGCGGCATGGAACGCGATGTCTCTTGAAGAAAAACGCCCCTACCACGAGCAGCTTGCTCGTGGTTTCGAGGCGTATCTATTCGAGGGCAAATCCCCCTCGCCGGAACTTACCGGGGTTTTCTCCCGCGTGCGCGCATGGATGGTGAACGTCTACCGCGCGATCAAGAACCTCAACGTCACGATCAATTCCGAGGTGCGCGGTGTGTTCGATCGCATGCTCGCCACCGACGAGGAAATCCGGCAGGCGGAGGCGATACGCCAATATGCCCCGCTCTTCGTCACGATCCCCGAGGGCGTCTCCGCGGCCGATTGGGCGCAGTACCAGGGGCTCACGCACGAGGCGACACAGGAGGCCATCGAGCAGCTTCAGACGCGCTCCCTGCGCGATATGCGCTATCTTACCGGCGCGCGCGGTCGCAAATTGAAGGAGTTGCAGCGCGAGGCCGCGGGGAAACGCAAGGCCGTGCGGGCCGAAGTACAGGCCGAAGTCGAGGCGCAGCCCGTCTACCGCGCGCAGGCGTGGCTCAAGCGCGGCACGCTGACCGATGCCGAGGGCAACGTCGTTACCTCCGAGCACCACAAGCTGGATGTGGCCGGTGTCGAGGAACTCTACGCGGGCGAGGGGGATCGGTACGCACTCCTGGACTGGAAGCCACTCGCGAGTCTGACCTCGGCCGAGAACGGCATCGCGCCGGATCTGGCGGCCGAGATGTTCGGCTTCTCCTCCGGCGATCACCTGATCCGCGCACTCCTCGCCGCGCAGCCGATCCGCACCGTGATCGAGGGCATGACCGACCAGCGCATGCTCGAGCGCTACGGGGACATCTCCGATCCACAGGCCCTCGACCGGGCCGTGGACGAGGCCCTGCACAACGACGCCCACGCACGCGCGGTGGCGACCGAATATGCCATCGCTTCGGGGATTTTCAAGGGCACGAAAGAAAAGCCGATCCGGGCACTCGTTGCCGGCGCTCGCGAGGCTGCCGAGCGCTCGATAGCGGGCAAGCGTATCCGGGACGTGAAGCCGGCGCAGTACGTTGCCTCCGAAGCACGCAGCGCCCGCGCCGCGGCGAAAGCGGCCGGGGACATGGTGCTCGTCAAGACCGAGAAGCTGAACCAGCTCCTCAACAACCAACTCGCCAAGGCGGCGAGTTCGGCGCTGGAGGAAGTCGAGAAAGGGGTCGCCTACTTCCGCCGAATTGGAGAGAGCAAGACGATCGATCCGTCCTATCGCACGCAGATCCAAGCGCTTCTTGAGCGTTTCGACCTGCGTGCGGTTTCCAACAAGGAAGCCGCGCGGCGCTCCTCGTTGTTGCAGTGGGTCGAGACCCAACGCGAGCAGGGTCTTGAGCCGGTGATCGACGAGAACCTGCTTAACGAGGCGATGCGTAAGCCCTACCGCGAGATGACGGTCGAGGAATTCCGCGGCCTGCGCGATGCGGTGCGTAACATCGAGCACCTGGGCCGGCTGAAGCATCGGCTCTTGACCCTCAAGGACCAGCGCGAATTTGCGGCCGTGGTCGAGGAGGCGACGAAGACGATCGAGGACAACGCCAAGCGTACTCTGCCCGTGCGCTTGGAGAAGAATACCTGGACCGCACAGATGCGCTCGGGGGCCGCCGAGTTCTTTGCGATGCACCGCAAATTCGCGAATATGATGCGTGAGATGGACGGTTACGCGGACAACGGCACTCTCTGGAATCTTTTCGTGCGGCCGATGAACGAGGCCGGGGATCACGAGACGGTGATGCGCGAGCAGGCGACGATCAAGCTCTCCGCGATCATGGCGCCGATTCTGAAAGAAGGACACCTGCACCGCAAGCGCTTCATCCCCGAGATCGGGACGAGTCTCTCGCGTGAAGGGCGTCTCGTGGTGGCGCTCAACACTGGAAACGAAGGCAACCTGCAGCGACTCATGGATGGGGATCGCTGGTCTGTGGCCCAGGTCAAGGCGATCACCGACACGCTCACGAAGCCAGAATGGGACTTCGTGCAGCAGGTGTGGGACCTGATCGGCGAATACCGCACACAGATCGGCGAGCAGCAGAAGCGGCTCACCGGCGTCGAACCTCAATGGGTAGACCCGGTGCCGGTGCAAACGCCGCACGGGGAGTATCGCGGGGGGTATTTCCCGGCCAAGTACGATACCGATCGCAGCACACGCTCCCTGTCGGACGAAGCTGCCTCGAATATCATGGAGCAGTGGCGCGGCGCCCGCGGGCAGGCGAAAACGCGCGAAGGTTTCACCAAGGCGCGGGCCGACAAGGTGGTCGATCGGCCGCTGCGCAAGGACTTCGGCGTCGTCACGCAGCATATCACCGAGGTTACGCATCGGCTGGCATGGCAAGACTATCTGACCGATGCTACGCGACTCTTGCGCGCGGGAGCGATCGACGGCGCAATCCGGGATCACTACGGGCCGGAAGTGCTTCAAGCATTACGCAAGACCATCGAGGACGTGGCTGCGGGCGAGGTGGGGGCGCAGAATGCTTTCGAGGCCGGGGTCAACTACGTTCGACGTGGAGCTACGATCGCGGGTCTCGGCTGGCGTTTAACGACCGCGTTGCTTCAACCTATCGGACTCACGCAATCGATGGTGCGCATCGGGCCAAAGTACGTCGCGAAGGGGCTGGCACAATGGCTCGGTGATGCGGCGAAGATGGAGAACACCGCAAAGCACATCTACGAGAAGTCGGATTTCATGCGCCTGCGTAGCAAGACCATCATGCGCGAGGTCAGTGAAATCCGCAATCAAGTTGCTGGACGCTCGAGCGCGATCGAGGGCAGCTTCTTCTACCTGATCCAAAAAATGCAGCTCGTAGCCGATATTCCGACATGGCTCGGACAGTACACCAAGGCGGTCGAAAATGGTGCCGACGAGAGCACGGCAGTCGCGCAGGCCGATCAAGCGGTGATCGACGCCCAGGGTTCGGGGCAGATCAAGGACCTCGCGGGCATCCAGCGCGGAGGTCCGTTGTTGAAGCTTTTCACCAACTTCTACTCGTTTTTCAATACGACCTACAACATGACAAGCGAAGCGGTCGGACGTACGAACTTCCGCGATCCGCTCGCCGTGGGTTTGCTCGGGGTGGATATGCTTCTGCTCTACAGCATTCCGGCCGCGCTGGGGACCCTGATGAAGTTCGCGCTGCAGGGGGGCGATGACGAGGACAAACTTCTACGCCGGTTGATCGCGGATCAACTCACCTACCTTTTCGGCACGATGGTGGGCCTGCGCGAGATCGCAGGAGGCGTGCAGACCGCACTCGGCCTGCCAGGGGACTATCAGGGGCCGGCCGGGATACGGGTCGCGGCCGACATCGCGAAATTGGGCAAGCAAGCCGGGCAAGGAGAGGTGGATGAGGCCCTACTCAAAGCATTGAACGAAACCGGGGGCGTGTTGTTTCACTATCCGGCGGGGCAGATCAATGCCACCGCCAGCGGTATCCGGGCGCTCGCGGAGGGGCAGACGGAGAACCCGGGGGCTCTTGTAGTCGGGGCGAAGGCGCATCACTAGGCGGGGGCCTTGACACCCCGGATGCGAAGATAATTCCGAGAGACAAAGGAGTACACGAACATGGTTCCAAAC
>CALMWM010000441.1 GCA_937873435.1 uncultured Gallionellaceae bacterium | reverse complement strand
GGGAGCTTCCAGCCAATCGCAAACGCTGGTGGCAGTCGCTATTCGAGTAATGCCGCACCGGCTGAAATCGATCTGCCTATCCCGGCTTTTCATCTACCAAAAAAATCTCAATAAAAAAGGCGACCATCTGGTCGCCTTTTTTACCTACCCATTAGACTGATTACTGCGAAACTTCTTCAGTCTGCTTGGGCGCAGGCGGTTCCAGCAGCGCTTTCATGGACAGGCGCAGACGACCTTTTTCATCAGCCTCCAGTACCTTGACCTTGACAGTCTGGCCTTCCTTTAGATGGTCGGTAACGCTGTTGACCCGTTCGTGAGCGATCTGGGAAATATGCAGCAGACCGTCCTTGCCCGGCAGCACGCTGACAATTGCACCGAAATCCAACAGCTTCAGCACAGTGCCTTCGTAAGTCCGGCCGACTTCAACTTCGGCAGTGATTTCCTCGATGCGCTTCTTCGCCAATTCGCAGGCATCCAATCCCTGGCAAGCAATATTCACTGTGCCGTCTTCGGCGATGTCGATCGTGGTACCGGTTTCCTCGGTCAAAGCACGAATCACAGCGCCGCCCTTGCCGATCACGTCGCGAATTTTCTCTGGATTGATCTTGATGCTGACGATACGCGGGGCGTAAGCCGACATCTCGTGACGCGGCCCTTCGATGGACTGCTTCATGATTTCAAGGATGTGCATGCGCCCTTCGCGCGCTTGCGACAAGGCTACCTGCATGATTTCCTTGGTAATACCCTGGATCTTGATGTCCATCTGCAAAGCGGTGATCCCGGCTTCGGTACCAGCCACCTTGAAGTCCATGTCGCCAAGATGATCTTCGTCGCCGAGGATGTCGGTGAGCACAGCGAAACGGTTACCATCCTTGATCAAGCCCATGGCGATACCTGCCACATGAGCTTTCATCGGCACGCCGGCGTCCAGCAGCGCGAGACAGCCGCCGCATACCGACGCCATGGAGCTAGAACCATTGGATTCGGTGATTTCAGAAACCACGCGCATGGTGTATCCGAACTCATCCGCGCCGGGCAACACACCCACCAGCGCACGCTTGGCCAAACGTCCGTGACCGATTTCGCGGCGCTTGGGCGTACCCACGCGCCCGCACTCGCCGGTCGCGTAGGGAGGGAAATTGTAATGCAGCATGAAGCGGTCGGAATAGCTTCCTTGCAACGCGTCGATCATCTGCTCGTCGCGTCCGGTACCCAAGGTTGCCACAGCCAGCGCCTGGGTTTCACCGCGCGTGAACAGCACCGAACCATGGGTACGAGGCAGTACGCCGGTACGAATGGTGATCGGGCGCACAGTACGCGTATCGCGTCCGTCGATGCGCGGCTCACCCTGGAGAATCTGGCTACGCACGATCTTGGCTTCGAGTTCGAAGAATATATTCTTGATGAAGTTGATGCGATCGGCACTGGCACCTTCACCGGCGACCTCTGCGACAACATTATCGCGAATTGCGTCGATGCGACTATAGCGCTCCTGCTTCTGCTTGATTTGGTAGGCCGCGGCGAGATCCGCCTGAGCCAGTTCGCCGACTTTGGCGATCAGCGCTTCGTCCTTGGGCGCCGGCGCCCAGTCCCAAGCTTCCGCGCCAGCCTCGTCAGCCAACTCGTTGATAGCGTCGATAGCCGCTTGCATCTGTTGATGACCGAACACCACCGCGCCCAACATCACATCTTCGGGCAACTCAAGCGCTTCTGACTCAACCATCAGCACCGCTTGTTGCGTACCGGCCACGACCAAATCAAGCTGCGAATCCTTCAATTCAGTAGCAGTCGGATTCAGCACATATTCGCCATTCAGGTAACCCACGCGCGCGGCACCGATCGGACCGTTGAAAGGGATACCGGAGACCGCGAGTGCCGCGGAGGCGCCGATCACAGCGGGAATGTCGGAATCCACTTCCGGGTTGGAAGACACCACGGTCGCGACGATTTGCACTTCATTGTAGAAACCGTCCGGAAACAGCGGGCGCAACGGGCGGTCGATCAGACGGGAAGTCAGGATTTCCTTTTCAGACGGACGGCCTTCACGCTTGAAAAAGCCCCCGGGGATCTTCCCTGCAGCGTAAGTCCGCTCCTGGTAATCCACGGTCAGCGGGAAAAAATCCTGTCCGGGCTTGGCACTCTTGTTACCGACCACTGTCACCAGCACCACGGTATCGTCCATGTTCACCAATACGGCACCGCCAGACTGGCGAGCGATTTCGCCGGTTTCGAGCGTCACTGTATGACGCCCGTAAGAAAAGCTCTTCTTGATTTGTTTCAAGGGATTATCCTTTTTTCGATTTAACTGGTCGCCGCACGCAGCAATGAAACGGAAGCCCGTTGCACAGGTACCCATGCAACGGGCTGAATGGCGAAACGCTCATGCGCTCCGCCCGAAAAATGGAAATTACTTGCGCAGGCCAAGTCGCTCGATCAGCGAGCGATAACGGTCAGCACTCTTGCCTTTGAGGTAATCCAGCAGCTTGCGGCGTTTGCTCACCAGTTTGAGCAAACCACGGCGGGAGTGGTGATCTTTGGCGTGGGTCTTGAAATGACCGGTCAGGTCGTTGATACGCGCAGTCATCAGGGCAACTTGCACTTCGGGGGAACCGGTATCGGCACTGGCGCGTTGGTAATCCTGCACGAGCTGTGCTTTCTGGGTACTGGTTACTGACATCTTGATCTTCTCCGAAACTCAAACATTGAAAATGTGAAATTATACCTGTTATCGAACCACTTTCTCAAGTAATTCTCGATAGTTATCGTTAACGTCACGCACCGGCAAAATTTACCAGGCGGCGCGGGGCAATTTTGCCGTCGTCCATACCCACGCCCACCCCAAGAAAAGTGCCACTGTCTTCATACAAACGGACTTCGCCACACTCCGTTTGCCGAGGCAGCCAGACCGGGTTGCCGCGCTTGAGGTAAAAAGCGCTATCTGAATCCAGCACCACCTTGGGCAAATCTTCTACAAGCACATCCAGCGGCAAGAGACTGGCATCGCGCTGCGGCATATCCATCTCTTTGAGCTGATCGAGAGTCAGGGCATCGTCGATCACGAAGCGGCTCGTAGATGTCCGCCGCAGTGCGCTCATAAACGCACCGCAGCCCAAGGCATGACCGACATCTTCAGCCAAAACGCGAATATAGGTACCCTTGCTGCATTTCACTGTCACCCGTGCCCGCACGCCGTCAAAGGCATCCAGCGTCAACTGATAAATTGTCACATCACGCGCTTGCCGCTCGATTTCCACACCCTTTCGTGCGTATTCGTAGAGCGCCCGCCCCTGATGCTTGAGCGCCGAGTACATGGGCGGAATCTGGCTTATCTCACCGGTGAAATCCAGCAAGACTCTTTCGAGTTCAGATTGGGTGATATTCACCGGCTGACTGCTGGTGATCTCGCCTTCGACATCGCCGGTAGAGGTAGTTTGACCGAAGGTGAATTCGGCCTGATAGGTTTTGTCGGCATCCAGCAAAAACTGCGAGAACTTCGTCGCTTCGCCGAAGCATACCGGCAACAAACCGGTTGCTACCGGGTCCAGGTTGCCGGTATGCCCGGCCTTGGCCGCCTGAAATAGCATCTTGGCTTTCTGCAAGGCGCTATTGGAACTGATGCCGAACGGCTTATCCAACAACAGAACGCCATCCACCCGGCGCTTGATTCGTTTGAATTGCAAGATGACTAATCCGCAACTTTTCCGGCAATTGCCGAATCGATCAGTTGCGACAGATGCGCGCCGTTTTCAACAGATGCGTCATAGACAAAATGCAATTGGGGAGTAATGCGCAGCTTCATGCGGTGCGCCACCTGGGAGCGTAGAAACCCGGCGGCACATTGCAAACCCTCCATCGCGCCGGCAGCTTTTTCAGCACCGCCCAACAGGGTGAAATACACCTTGGCATGAGCGTAGTCCGGCGTAACATCCACTCCGGTAAGCGTCAGCAGTCCGACGCGAGGATCTTTTACCTCACGACTGATCAGTTCTGCGAGTTCGCGCTGAAGTTGCTCGGCTACGCGACGGGGACGGGAAACATCTTTAGGCATGGATTGGACTTAATGTTGGGATTGGGGAAGTCGGACGCCAGCAGAATTCTGGCGTCCAATCCGTGTTTACAGTGACCTGGCGACTTCGACCATCTCGAAAACCTCGAGCTGATCGCCTTCCTCGATGTCATTGAAGTTTTTCAGCGACAAGCCGCACTCAAAACCGGCCTTGACTTCCTTGACATCATCCTTGAAGCGCTTGAGCGAATCCAGTTCGCAGGTGTGTATCACCACATTCTTGCGCAACAGGCGGACTTGCGATCCGCGCTTCACAATTCCATCAAGGACGTAACAGCCGGCCACGGCACCCACTCTGGAGATACGATAGACTTGGCGAATTTCCACCAAACCGATAACGTTTTCCTTTTGCTCCGGCGCCAACATCCCAGACAGCGCCGCCTTCACGTCATCCACCGCTTCGTAAATAATCGTGTAGTAGCGCACTTGAACACCAGTGGCATCGATCAGTTTACGGGCGGGCGCTTCGGCGCGGGTATTGAAACCGATCACCACCGCTTTGGAAGCCAATGCCAGATTGATATCCGACTCGGTGATGGCACCCACGCCGCTATGGATGATATTGACCTTGACCTCGCTGGTGGAGAGTTTCTGCAAGGCGTGCGCCAAGGCTTCGTAGGAGCCCTGCACGTCGGTCT
>CALMWM010000440.1 GCA_937873435.1 uncultured Gallionellaceae bacterium | reverse complement strand
CGTGATGCGTTTGCTGAGCCAGGACGATGGCGTCCTTAGCCTGGAAAAGCTCGGGATGCCTCCCGACATGCTGAGCCGTTTTCGCAAGATGATAGAGCGCAACAGTAGCATGATCCTGGTGACCGGGCCGACCGGTAGCGGCAAGACCACTACCCTGTATGCGGCGCTGGCGGAAATGAATCGGCAGGAAAAAAAGGTGATTACCGTCGAAGACCCGGTCGAATACCGGCTTGATGGGGTCAATCAGGTGCAGGTCAATGAAAAGATCGAGCTGACCTTTTCGCGCGTATTGCGTTCCGCATTGCGCCAGGATCCGGACGTGATTCTGGTGGGCGAAATGCGTGACCAGGAAACCGCCATGATAGGCTTGCGTGCCGCGATGACCGGCCATATGGTTTTGTCTACGCTGCATACCAACGATGCCATCGGTACGCCGATACGCTTGATGGATATGGGGGCGCCGTCCTATCTGGTGGCGACTTCACTGCAGTTGGTGATTGCGCAGCGCTTGTTGCGCAAGGTGTGCGAGAGTTGCAGCGAACCCTATCAGCTCGAACCGCAGGAGCATGAGTGGCTAAAGGCTGAACTGGGCGACAAGGTGGATCAGTTTCAGTATATGCACGGGCGCGGCTGTTCGCACTGCAATAACACCGGTTATCAGGGGCGCTTCGGTGTTTTCGAAATGCTTGAAATGACGGCGCCCTTGGTGGTTGCCGCCAACAGCCAGAACCCGGCCGAATTCACGCGCCTGGCGCAAGCGCAAATGGCGGGGCGCACTTTGCAAAGCCATGCCGTCGGCCATGTGGTCAATGGTCGGACCACGGTGGCCGAGGTCATGCGGATCTCTGCCCAGTTCGAAGATTGACCCTTCCTGCAAGTAGGCTCATCCCATCTTCTCGGTAGTGGAACGCTTCCTTTGATGCCGAGCGGCAATTATTGCCTCTCGGATTTCTGTTTTTCCTCTCTGTAGTCCGGCAACAAGTCGCAATTCCTGTTTTTTCGCGCCGTTCTCCTAAAAAAGTTTCGTAAGTTATTGATATTGCTATAAGCATGTTGCATGGCATAAATGGTGCTTGGTAATACTCAAAATGCTAATTGCATATGAGCTGAGTGTGAATTTTTTTAAGTCGAACTTCGGGTTCGCTTGTGCCAGGGGGATAAATGCCATTTTTTGCCTATAAGGGACGCAACACCTACGGCGAATTGGTGCGCGGCGTGCTGGAGGGTGCCAGCAGCGGTGCGATTGCCGATCAATTGTTCAATTCCGGGGTAACCCCGGTAGAGATCGCCGTTACTCGCAAGCCAGTAACGGCAGGCGAAGCCGATTGGTCGGTCAGGTTGACCGAGGGTAAGGTCAGCGAGATCGAGGTGATGATGTTCAGCCGGCAAATGTATACCCTGCTGAAAGCGGGCGTGCCGATTCTGCGCGCGCTTTCCGGTTTGCGCGAGTCGGCCCAGGGTTTGGCTTTCAAGCGGGTGCTTTCGGATATCCGCGAAAGCCTGGATACCGGGCGCGAAATGTCGGTAGCGTTGCGGCGGCACCCCAAGGTGTTTTCTTCGTTCTATGTGAGCATGGTGCGGGTGGGCGAGGCTACCGGTATGCTCGAGGATGTTTTCCTGCGCTTGTTTTATTACCTCGAATTCGAGAAAAAAACCCGCGACCAGATCAAGGCGGCTTTGCGTTATCCCTCGTTTGTGGTTGCCGCCATCGTTATTGCGCTGGTGGTGATCAATCTGGTGGTGATCCCGGCATTCTCCAAGGTCTACAACTCGATCAAGGTGCCGTTGCCGCTGATGACGCGCGTCTTGCTGGCGGTGTCGGATTTTACCGTGCATTACTGGCCGGCGATGCTGGTGGCGGCCATCGGGGTCTTTGTCGGTTTCAAGCTCTACATTCATTCACGCAGCGGCAAATATCGCTGGGACAAGCTCAAGCTGCGACTGCCTCTGGCTGGCAGCATCATCCTGAAGGCAACCCTGGCGCGTTTCTCGCGCAGTTTTTCGCTGGCCTACAAGAGCGGTATTCCCATCGTGCAAGGTTTGAGCGTGGTGGCGCTGGTGGTGGACAACGACCATATCGGCAGTCGTATCGAGCAGATGCGTAACAGTATCGAGCGCGGCGAAAGCATTTTGCGCACTGCCATCACGGCCGGGGTGTTTTCTCCCATCGTGTTGCAGATGATCGCCGTCGGCGAGGAAACCGGCGAACTCGACAGCCTGATGCAGGAGGTGGCCGAGATGTATGAGCAGGAAGTCGAATACGAAGTGAAGAACCTGAGCGACAAGATCGAGCCGATTCTGATCGTCGGGCTCGCGGCGATCGTGCTGGTGCTGGCGCTGGGCGTATTCCTGCCGATATGGGAGCTTGGCAGCGCGATGATGCATCGCGGGTAATGGCGGTATGAACACGCGCTACCGTCAGGCCGGCGGCTCGAAGTTGTTCGAACTGATCTTT
>CALMWM010000439.1 GCA_937873435.1 uncultured Gallionellaceae bacterium | reverse complement strand
CCAGGCGAAACTCTCGGCAATCGGGCGCGTCTTGTTGCTCTGGAGCGGGCCGATGAAGTGCCATTCCAGCGGCAGATCGCGCAATGCCGCGATTTTTTCCAGCGCTTCCTGCACGTAGCTTTCGCCGAAGTTGCGCTGCCCGGCCTTCCATGCCGCCTCCACGGCTTTTGCCGGGAAGGTTTTGCTGACTGCCAGCAGCATGATTTGCGCCGGATCGCGCCCGCAATCCAGGGCGGCGGCGGCGATGCGCTGTTTCACGGCTTGCAATGCGCTGGAAATTGTTGCCATAATCGCCCAAGAGTCCAATCTGAAGGAATTATAAATGGAAATCTCCGACCTGCTCGCCTTTTCAGTCAAGAACAAGGCTTCCGACCTGCACCTGTCCGCCGGGGTGCCGCCGATGATCCGCGTGCACGGCGACATCCGCCGCATCAACGTGCCCGCGATGGAGCACAAGGATGTCCACGACATGGTGTACGACATCATGAACGACGGCCAGCGCAAGTTCTACGAAGAAAACCTGGAGGTCGATTTTTCTTTCGAGGTTCCCGGCCTGGCGCGTTTTCGCGTCAACGCCTACAACCAGCAGCGCGGCGCGGCAGCGGTGTTTCGTACCATTCCTTCAAAAGTACTGACGCTGGAACAGCTCAACGCCCCGGAAATTTTCAAGGAAATCGCCGACCAGCCGCGCGGCGTGGTGCTGGTGACCGGGCCGACCGGCTCGGGCAAGTCCACCACTTTGGCGGCGATGATCAACCACATCAACGAAAACGAATACGGCCACATCCTGACCCTGGAAGACCCGATCGAATTCGTGCATGAGAGCAAGAAATGCCTGATCAACCAGCGCGAAGTCGGGCCGCATACCAAGAGCTTTTCCAATGCGTTGCGTTCGGCGCTGCGTGAAGACCCGGACGCGATCCTGGTGGGCGAAATGCGCGACCTGGAAACCATCAGCCTGGCGCTGACCGCCGCCGAAACCGGCCACCTGGTGTTCGGCACGCTGCATACCAGTTCTGCCGCCAAGACCATCGACCGTATCGTCGACGTCTTCCCCGCCGCCGAGAAGGACATGGTGCGTTCGATGCTGTCCGAATCGCTGCGTGCGGTCATTTCCCAGGCGCTGCTGAAAACCAAGGACGGCAACGGGCGAACGGCGGCGCACGAAATCATGATCGGCACCCCGGCGATCCGCAACCTGATCCGTGAGAACAAGATCGCCCAGATGTACTCGGCGATCCAGACCGGCCAGAATGTCGGCATGAAGACCCTTGACCAGAACCTGCAAGAACTGGTGCAGCGCGGCGTGGTGACCAAGGAAGAAGCGCGCAGCAAGGCGATGAACAAGGATAATTTTTAAAAGCAGGGTTTAGTGTTGAGTTATGAGTGTTTAGTTGTGGAATGCGCTTTGCGCATGTCTATATCCGCCGCTTGCGGCGACCGCAACTAAGCACTAAACACTAGTCACTCAAAACTGAAGGAAAACCATGGAACGCGATCAGGCAGTCAAATTCATGCACGACCTGCTACGGTTGATGCTGAGCAAAAAAGCTTCCGACCTGTTCATCACCGCCAATTTCCCCCCGGCGATGAAGATCGACGGCAAGATGACCCCGGTTTCCAACCAGGCGCTGAACAGCCAGCACACCAAGGAACTGGCGCGCGCGATCATGAACGACAAGCAGGCCGCCGAATTCGAGTCTACCAAGGAATGCAACTTCGCGATCAATCCCGGCGGCATCGGGCGCTTCCGGGTCAATGCCTTCGTCCAGCAACAGCAAGTCGGCATGGTGCTGCGCACCATTACCACCAAGATCCCGGTCTTCGACGAACTCGGCCTGCCGCAGGTGCTCAAGGACGTGGTGATGTCCAAGCGCGGTCTGGTGATCTTCGTCGGCGGCACCGGTTCCGGCAAATCCACCTCGCTGGCGGCGATGATTGGCTACCGCAACGAAAACAGCCACGGCCACATCATCACCATCGAAGACCCGGTCGAATACGTGCATCCGCACATCAACTGCATCATCACCCAGCGCGAAGTGGGCGTGGATACCGATAGCTGGGAAATCGCGCTGAAAAATACCCTGCGCCAGGCGCCCGACGTGATCCTGATCGGCGAAATCCGCGAACGCGAAACCATGGAACACGCCATTGCCTTCGCCGAAACCGGCCACCTGGCGATGGGCACGCTACACGCCAACAGCGCTAACCAGGCGCTCGACCGCATCATCAATTTCTTCCCGGAAGAGCGCAAGCCGCAACTGCTGATGGACTTGTCGCTCAACCTGCGCGCGCTGATCGCGCAACGCCTGATTCCCACCAAGGACGGCAAGGGGCGGGCGGCCGCAATCGAAATCATGCTGAATTCGCCGATGATTTCCGACCTGATTTTCAAGGGCGACGTCCATGCGATCAAGGAAATCATGTCGAAGTCCAACGAACTCGGGATGCAGACTTTCGATCAGGCTTTGTTCAATCTCTACGAGGCCGGCAAGATCACCTACGAGGATGCGCTGCGCAACGCTGATTCGATGAACGACCTGCGCCTGAAGATCAAACTGTTCAGCAAGGAATCCAAGGACAAGGACGTGATGTCCGGGGTGGAAGATCTGGGGTTGCAGGAATAGCGGACGGGTGCCGCGCCCGTCAAAGGGGCGTGGCGTCAGAACGGCTTGACGACGACCAGGATCACCACGGCGGTCAGGATCAGCACCGGGAATTCGTTGAACCAGCGGTAGAACACATGGCCGCGCGCATTGCGGCCTTCCGCGAAGGTTTTCACCAGTTTGCCGCAATGCCAGTGATAGCCGATCAGCGCGGTAACCAGTGTTAGCTTGGCGTGCAGCCAGGCGCCGCCGATGCCGAAGCCCAGCCACAGCCACAGCCCCAACCCCAGCGCCGGCACCGCCAGTATCGTCATGAAGCGGTACAGCTTGCGCTCCATCAGCGCCAGGCGCTCGGCACTGGCGGCATCCTCCACCATGGCGTGATTGACGAACAGGCGCGGCAGGTAGAACAAGCCGGCGAACCACGAGGTCACGAAAATTATATGAAAAGCTTTAACCCATAACATGCCGCCAATTATAAACGCGGATCTCGCGGCGCCCCTCAAGAAATTCCGCC
>CALMWM010000438.1 GCA_937873435.1 uncultured Gallionellaceae bacterium | reverse complement strand
CGTCAATCGCGGCCCCGATTCGCTGGCGGTATTGCGCTGGGCGAAAAATCTGGGCGATGCGGCGGTGGTGGTGCTGGGCAATCACGATCTGCACTTGTTGGCGGTGGCATACGGCTTCGTCAAGCAAGGCAAGAAGGACACCATTGCACAAATTCTGGATGCGCCGGATCGTAGCGAATTGCTGGATTGGCTGCGCCATCAACGGTTGTTTTACAGGGAAGGCGGTTTTGCCCTGGTACATGCCGGGCTGCTACCGCAATGGTCGGTCAAGAAAGCCGCCAAGCTGGCCGCCGAGGTGGAAAACGAGTTGCGCGGCAAGCGCTACCTGCGTTTTTTCGAACACATGTACGGCAACGAACCCCATGCCTGGAGCAATGAGTTGCGCGGTATGGATCGATTGCGCATGATCACCAACGCGATGACCCGCCTGCGCTTCTGTACCCCCGCCGGCGAAATGGAGTTTGCCCACAAGGGGCCGCCGCAGGTGGCGCCGCCCGGCCATGTGCCATGGTTCGACGTGGCGGAGCGCGCAAGTCGCGACACCACGATTATTTTCGGGCACTGGTCGGCGCTGGGTCTAGCAGTGCGCCAGGATGTGCTTGCGCTGGATACCGGCTGTCTGTGGGGGGGCTGTCTGTCGGCGGTACGCCTGGAAGATCGTCAGGTTTTTCATGTGTCGTGCAAGGATATGCCGGGCGCAACGCATTGGTAATGGTGTTGTGCAGTACTCCGGCGAGTTCACGCCGGTTTTTGCCGTGCGGCGTGACCGTCGCGGCGAAATGCAGTTCCGCGTGGATTCTCGGACGGCGCAAGATCTGTTTCACGCTGTCGCCGAAGGATAGATCGTCGATATAGGCGGGCGCGGTATCGATCTCCCCGTTTTCCCCGAAATAACGTATCGCAACCGGTTGCACCGGCGTATCCGCGTCTATCGCCGGCTGTAGCAGCGGAGCGTGGAAATGCCTGATATGGCTGCCGTCGCTGGTGGTGCCTTCGGGAAACAGGGCGATATGGTCGCCGTTGAGCAGTGCGTTTTCAATTTCCTGGTTGGCGCGGCCGGTGTCTCGCCGCCGGCCGCGCTCGATGAACAGGGTGCCGGCCTTCGCCGCCAGGAAGCCGATCAGCGGCCAACTGCGTACTTCGGCTTTGGAAACGAAGCGTAGCGGAAGTACTGCATTCAGCAGGTAAATGTCGAGCCAGGAAATATGGTTGGCGGCAAACAGAATGCCCTTTCCGCTGCGCCGCGGGACGGTGCCCACTATTGTCAGACGGATCGCCAGTATTGCCAGGAGTTTTGCCGACCAGCTTCGGGATAAGGCGTTGCGCGTTGGTTGACTGAGGGCCGGAAACAGCAGCAGCGCGGTCAAGAATCCCTGAAGCAGATGGAGAGCCAGGCGGGTCGTGCGCAGTAGGCGGATGGCTGGGGCGGTTTCGCTAATCTTGCTCAAAGGGCGATGCTGTCCACAACCAGGGTGTCGCGCAGTCCTTTCAGGACGTTCTTGATCGCTTCGGGCGCCTCGATGCCGATGATCTGGTCGATGATCCACGACTGATCCTGCTTGGGCATCAACTCCATGATGCGGTTGCCGAGATAGCGCAGGGTGGGGTAATCCGGCTCGTCGGCGTAATCGAACATGGCGTAGTCGCCGAGACGTTCGTTGAGCAAGGTGATGAAGCGCGTCTGATAGCTCTCGCCTTCGGGTGCGCCGAGGCGGATGAGCTGGTTCTCTTCGAGGATTTCGGCGAGGCGCTTGGCCGTCGCCTGGACTACCGGCGCCCGCAAATCACCGCCGAGGCGCATGTAGGCGACGCGGTCGGTGAGCTGGACAAAGAAGGCGAGAAATTCGGCGATCATGTCGAAGGCCTGCTGGTTCGAGGCGATTTCGAATTTGTCTTTCTGGATGTGGGTAACGGTTTCTTCGGTAACGCGCCAGATGATGAACGCGATCACGCTGGCAACCTGTTGCGGCGTCCTGGGTTTGTCGGTCTTGTGCCACTTGGATTTTACGCGCATGGCAAGTGTCCTTTTCCGCTTTCGTGGTGGTCAGGGGGCAGGCCGGCTTCGCCGGTTTCAACCGGGCGGGCGGGATCGGTGATCCACTCGCTCCACGAGCCGGGATACAGCTTGGAGCCGGATAAGCCGGCGATTTCCATCGCCAGGATGTTGTGGCAGGCGGTGACGCCGGAGCCGCAAGTGTGAATGATATTTTCCGGCGTCTGGCCGGCCAGCACTTTCAGGTAGGCTTCGCGCAATTCGTCGGCGGGCAGCAGGGTGCCGCCCAGGTCGAGGTTTTCCTCGAACGACCAGTTGCAGGAATGGGGAATATGGCCGGCGATCTTGTCGAGCGGTTCGATCTCGCCGGTGAAGCGCTCTTCGGGGCGTGCATCGAGTATCCTGCGCCGCGTTTCGCGACGGGCGGCATCCACTTCGGAGGCATCTACCCAGGCATTGCGATTCGGTTTGGCATGGAAAGTCGTCGGCTTAATGACCGGAGTTTCCTCGCTGAGCGGAAATTTGTCGCGCTTCCAGCGGGGCAGGCCGCCGTCGAGCAGGGCAACGGAATCGTGACCCAGCCAGCGCAAGAGCCACCACATGCGTACCGCCATGCTGCCGAAGCTGTCGTCGTAAACTACCACTTGGGTATTCGCGCCGACGCCCCACTGGCCGAGCTTTTGCGCCAATAGCTCGGGATCTGGCAGCGGATGGCGACCGGTGGTCGGGGTAATTGGGCTGGACAGGTCGTCGTCCAGGTGCGCATAGCGCGTGCCCGGAATGTGGCCGTGCGTATAGGCGCGTCGTCCGGCTTCCGGGTCGGTCAGGGTGAAGCGGCAGTCGAATACCACCCAGTCCGGGTTGTCGAGATGCTGCGCTAGTTGTTCTGTGGAAACGAGCGTGGTGAATTTTGTCATGGCGATGTGTGATGGGTAAGGCGTAATTGGGCGAGCGTTATTCGCTCATTCCCCATTACGCATCACCCATTACCAAAATCAATATCCGCCTTTGCCGAACGGCTTGGGCAGGCCTGCTACCTTGGCGGACTGGCGGTTGGGCTGCATCGGGAACAGCGTGTAGAGATGCTTTTTCCAGTCGGTGCCGGGGTTGCTGGCGTCGAAATCCTTGCTTATATTGCGGAAATTCGGGGTGTGGCCGTGCTCTTTATATTGCTCGCGCATGTAGTTGATGACCAGCCAGTGGTCGTCGGTGAGCTTGAGTCCTTCGGATGCGGCGATAACCGGCACGACATCGTCGCTATAATCTGCTTCCAGCAGAAAGCCTTCGTCGTCGGTTTCGAGTTCGGTGCCGTTTACGATGTATCCCATGGTATTTCCTCCTTGAATTTAGGGTTGGTGAAAAAACAGATTATACGAGCGCATTAATGGATTTGTGCGGAATGAAAATTCCGCAACCGAGTTTACGGTTATTGCCCAGGCCGAGTTGCTGCACCCGGATGGCATGTTCCACCGGCAGGCCGTGGAGCATCAGGCTGTAACCGGTGATGACTCCGTCCGCGGTCGTCAGGGATTGCTGTTTGCCGGGGAGGAAGCGCGTATCGATCGCTAGTTCGTCGAGCATACGCATGATGTCCTGGGTGAAAGTGCGTTCGTCGACGCTGCCGGTGGTAACGAGATGGGCATACAGCGGGGTGTGATGGGTCAACGGTTTGGACTTGCCGCTACCGATGGTCAACGTGTTTCCGGCGATGTCGATTTGCATCCCGTCGAGGCCGAGCAGTTCTTCCAGACGCTTTGCGGGAATGCGAATTACCAGCCGGGTGCGTCGGTTCAGGAGCAGGTGGCCGGTACCGCTGTCGGAGCCATGCACCGGATGAATGCCCGCCAGTTCTTCATGCGCAAGCCAAGGCAGCAGGCGCGATAATTCGTTGTACAGGGCATAGCCGTGATCCACCGGAATGCGCGTACCTCTCAATTCGAAATTGACATCGCAGACGGCATTTTCGTCAACAGTGGTCGCGGTATTTTCAGTTGGCCAGCCTATTTTATTTCTCCCGATTTTTGCGTCGCAGCCCAGTCCAGCAGGGCTTTTCCCCAGTGTTCTGCGGTGGTGGCGTCGATATCGAAAACGGTAAAACGCTTGATTTCCCGAACGCGAACGCGCAGAGTTGAAAATCCGGCTTCGTGATCGACATGCTGCAATTCGATCTCCTGCCGGAATGGAGTGGCAAGGAATTTATCCAGAGAGGCAATTTGTTCCATGCCCACACCGTAATCTAGCATTCGTAGCACCTCGGTAATTTTGTGTGTAAAGTCACAAGCAATTATATGGGGATTTGCGCGCTGAATATCAAGTAGTGCGCCCGTACCCCAAGGAGGGGGGGGTGCCATATACCCCATATGGGTAGTATGGCCCCACCCGCGAAGAATGATAGAAAGGCTGTCTTTAACAGTTGTAACATACGTCCACAGCATAGGTGATTCCCCTATACGATAAAGAGTGCATAGGGAACCCGCGAGTAGTTAGTGTGGTTCGCCACGAATTTTAGGTTTGCCGAAAGGGATGCCGGTATTCCGGGCTTGACTGGGAAACGCATCGTTTTAATTTTCTAGGAGATTGATGATATGGCCAAGAAACAATACGACACGCCACTGCTGGACCAGTTGGAAAGCGGCCCCTGGCCCAGCTTTGTGACCGGCCTGAAGCGCCTTGCCAACGATAACGACATGATGGTCGATCTGCTCGGTCAGCTGGAAACTTCCTACAAGACCAAAAAGGGTTACTGGAAGGGCGGTACGGTCGGTGTGTTCGGTTACGGCGGCGGGGTAATCCCACGTTTCACCGAGCTCAAGGATGAACATGAGAAGCCGCTGTTCCCGGCTGCTGCCGAGTTCCATACCATCCGCATTATGCCCGCCGCCGGTATGCATTACACCACCGACCTGCTGCGCAAGATGTGCGACACTTGGGAAAAGCATGGTTCCGGCCTGATCGCCTTCCACGGCCAGTCCGGCGACATCATGTTCCAGGGGGCGACCACTGCCAACGTGCAGCCGGCCTTCGACGAGTTCAATGAAATGGGTTTTGATCTGGGTGGTGCTGGCCCTGCCGTGCGTACCTCGATGTCCTGCGTCGGCGCAGCGCGCTGCGAGCAGTCCTGCTTCGATGAAGCGCGTGCACTGCGCACCGTGGTCAATGCCTTCCTTGACGACATGCACCGTCCGGCCTTGCCGTATAAGATGAAATTCAAGTTTTCCGGTTGCTCCAACGACTGCGTGAACTCCATCCAGCGTTCCGACGTGGCTGTCATCGGTACCTGGCGCGACAACATCCAGACCGACGCCGCGCTGGG
>CALMWM010000437.1 GCA_937873435.1 uncultured Gallionellaceae bacterium | reverse complement strand
TCTTCGGCCGACTTTTCGCTTTCCGCCAGGCGTTGTTGTATCCGTTCTTGAATGAGCTTGACGATGCCATCGATCTGGTCGGTGGGCGCGCGATCCATGCCCTTGACCAGTTTATCCACGACGGCAGGGCTTTCCTTCTTGGCGACATCAAAGGATTTCAGCGCCTCGCGGTAGTTGCTCATCAGCCCGGCGTGGGACTTCAATGCGGTTTCTACGCTGTCGCTGGGCAATTCCATTTGCACCATCAACGGCTTCAACTGGTTCAAGTTCTCGGTGACTTGCTGGCCTTCCTGTTCGAACTGTTTGAGGTATTTTTCAAACGCAGTGGCCTCGTGGCCACGCAGCAGGATGTTTTTCCATTCCTGCACCTGCTTCTTGAAATTCACCTGTGCCAATCTGGCGGTATCGATTGCGTTGGCCTGGGTGCTGATGCTTTTCAGGTTTTCCTTGGCGGTGTTGTGGATTTCACTGAGTCCGTAAAGACTGTACGTTCCCAGGCCGACCAGAAAGAGCGAAAGCAGCAGAACCAGGCCGATCAGCCTGGCTTTGATGCTTATGTCGCCGGAGTGCCGGAAAATGGCCGGGATCAAGCCGGATGCGACCAGTCTGCCGTCTTCCAGGCGCTGACGGCTGCGCCCTTCGCGCATTTCACGATAAAGCCGGGTGGCAGCCTCGATTTGGGCGGCAGTGGGTTTGCTGCGCACCGACATATAGCCGATGGTTTGCCCGTTTTCGATGAGCTGCGTGACGTTGGCCTCAACCCAGTAATAGCCGCCGTCTTTACGGCGGTTCTTGACGAGTCCGGTCCAGGGCTTGCCGGTTTTGAGGGTGTTCCACAGGTCGGCGAAAGCTGCCGGCGGCATGTCCGGGTGGCGCACCAGGTTGTGCGGTTCGCCGATCAATTCGCGCTCGCTGAAGCCGCTGGCCTCGATGAACTCGCGGTTGCAATAGGTGATCCGGCCTTTCAGGTCGGTTTTCGAGACCAGCATGGTGCCGTCCCGCATTACATATTCGTTATCTGTTACCGGTAGATTGCTACGCATGTTGTCCCATCTTTGGATTTTGGGGCTAGAGGCTGGGAGCCAGCTTGAATCCTCGCCAGAGCGGCGGAAGGAATTGCGGCCCCCCGATCTCTGGCACTTTTATATTAACTCTGACTCATCCTGACCAAGGTTCCGACATCCAGGATCAGCGCAACCCGTCCGTCGCCCATGATGGTGGCGCCGGAAACGCCGGGTACCTTGCGGTAGTTGGTTTCCAGGCTCTTGATCACCACCTGGTGCTGGCCCACCAGTTCGTCGACGAACATCGCGGCTTTGCGGCCCTCGGCTTCGAGCAGCACGACGATGCCCTTGCTCGGGTCGGTGATTTTCGGCGTCATGCCGAAGATCTTGTAGAGGGCGATCAGCGGGATGTATTCGCCGCGCACATGCACCACTTGGCCAGTGCCGGACACGGTCTTGATGTCCTGTTCGGTGGGTTGCAGCGATTCGGCGATGTAGGTCAACGGCATGATGAAGATTTCGCCGCCCACGGCGACCGACATGCCGTCGAGGATCGCCAGCGTCAGCGGCAAGCGGATGATGATGCGGGTGCCGTGGCCGAGCGACGAGTCGATTTCGACCTGTCCGCCCATTTCCGAAATATTGCGCTTCACCACGTCCATGCCGACACCGCGTCCCGACACGTCGGTGACGACTTCTGCGGTCGAGAAGCCGGGTGCGAAGATCAGTCCGAATACGTCCGAATCGGACATGCCGTCGCTGACAGGAATACCTTTTTCGCGGGCTTTGGCGAGAATCCTGTCGCGGTTCAGGCCGGCGCCATCGTCGATCACTTCGATCATGATATTGCCACCCTGGTGCGAGGCGCGCAGCGTGATAGAACCTTTTTCCGGTTTGCCGGCAGCGGCGCGTTTTTCCGGCATTTCGATGCCGTGGTCGAGGCTGTTGCGCACCAGATGGGTGAGCGGATCGGCAAGTTTTTCGATCAGGCTCTTGTCCAGTTCGGTGCCTTCGCCGACGGTGAGCAATTCGACCTTCTTGCCGAGCTTGCCAGCGAGGTCGCGCACCACGCGCGGGAAACGGCTGAAGACGAAGCCGATCGGCATCATGCGGATCGACATCACGCTTTCCTGGAGGTCGCGGGTGTTGCGTTCGAGCGTCGCCATGCCGTTGAGCAGGCTTTCGTAGAGCACCGGGTCGACCTTGGAAGCGGTTTGCGCCAGCATCGCCTGGGTGATCACCAGTTCGCCCACCAGGTTGATGAGCTGATCGACTTTTTCCACGTTGACGCGGATCGATGCATCGGCTTGAGCCGCCGCCGGCGCTGCTGA
>CALMWM010000436.1 GCA_937873435.1 uncultured Gallionellaceae bacterium | reverse complement strand
TAGCCGCCCTCCGGCGCGTGCATCTCCTGTTCCAGCCATGCCACGGTGCGTTCAGCCGTTTCGCGGAACAACATCTCGCCGCTTGCCTGCCAGGTGTCGGCCAGTACGGCCAGCAGCTGAGCGTTGTCGTAAAGCATTTTTTCGAAATGGGGAATCGCCCAGCGTTCGTCCACGCTATAGCGGTAAAAGCCGCCGCCGAGTTGGTCGTGGATACCCCCCTCGCATATCCGGCGCAGGGTGAATTGCACCATTGCCAAAGCCTGAAGGTCGTTGTCGGCGGCATAGCGGCGCAACAGGAAGGCGAGGTCGGCGGGCTTGGGAAATTTCGGGGCGCTGCCAAAGCCGCCGTGGGCGGCGTCGAATACCTGTCCCAGCCGGGTGCGCGCGGCTTGGATCGGGATGTCGTCGGGTGCGGTTTCCGCCGCCGCGCGCGGCTGGGAATTCGCCAGTGCAGCGAGCAATTCCTGGTTATGGCGCTGGATTTCACCGCGCTGTTCATGAAAAAATGCGGCTACCTGCGGCAGCAGTTCGCGGAAGCCGGGCAGGCCGTAGCGGGCTTGGGGCGGGAAATAGGTGCCGCCGAAAAACGGCGTGCGGTCAGGCGCCAGGAACAGCGTCAGGGGCCAGCCGCCGTGCCGCCCGGTAAGCATGGCGTGGGCGGTTTGGTAAATCTGGTCGAGATCGGGGCGCTCCTCGCGGTCGACCTTGACACTGACGAAATGGCGGTTTATCAGCGCCGCCGTTTCCGCATTTTCGAACGACTCGCGCGCCATCACGTGACACCAGTGACAGGTGGAGTAACCGATCGACAGCAATATCGGCTTGTCCAGGTGTAGCGATGTGGCGAACGCCTCCTCGCCCCAGGGATACCAATCAACGGGATTGTCGGCGTGCTGTTGCAGATAAGGGCTGGTTTGGCTGGCGAGACGGTTGGACATGAAGCATCTCCGCGGAAGATGCTTCATCATGCTATTCCGTAGTGAAATAGTCAACTACTGGTTTGCGGCGGCGCGACCTTCAGCACTTCCTCGATAGTAGTCAGGCCGGCGGCGACTTTCTGTGCGCCGTTGATGCGCAAGGGCTTCATCCCGTCCTTGTAAGCCTGTTCGCGCAGGGCGCTGAGGTCACAGTTGGCGTTGACCATGCGGCGTAAATTAGGGGTCATGACCAGCATTTCATAAATGCCGACCCGTCCCATGTAGCCGGTCATGCGGCATTCCAGGCAGCCCTTGGGTTGGTTCACCGCCGCCGGTAAGGCAGATTTCCACGGCGCCACCAGCACTTTCCAGAGATCCTCGTCGAGCGTTCCGCGGGTCTTGCAATGCGGACACAGAGTGCGTACCAGACGCTGGCCGAGCACGCCGAGCAGGGTGGAATCGATCAAATAAGGCGGTACGCCGATGTCCAGCAGGCGGGTGATCGCCGAGGGGGCATCGTTGGTATGCAGGGTGGAGAGGACCAAATGGCCGGTCAGCGCCGCCTGGATGGCCATTTCGGCGGTTTCCGCGTCGCGGATTTCGCCCACCATGATGATGTCCGGGTCCTGGCGCAACAAGGTACGTACGCCGCTGGCAAAATCCAGGCCGATGTTGTGTTGCACCTGCATCTGGTTGAACTGCGGCACCACCATCTCGATCGGGTCTTCCACCGTGCACACGTTGACTTCCGGGGTGGCGAGCTGACGCAGGGTGGAATACAGCGTGGTGGTCTTGCCCGAGCCGGTCGGCCCGGTCACCAGGATGATGCCGTTGGGTTGGGCGATCAGGCGGTTCCAGCCGGCAAGCTCTTCCTCGCCGAAGCCCATGTCCTTGAAATCCTGCACCAGCACTTCAGGGTCGAAAATTCGCATCACCAGCTTTTCGCCGAACGCGGTGGGCATGGTGGACAAGCGCAATTCGACTTCTTCGCCGTTGGGCGTGCGGGTCTTGATACGGCCGTCCTGGGGGCGGCGCTTCTCGACCACGTCCATCCGTCCGAGCGCCTTGACGCGGCTGGTCACCGCATTCAGCACCGCGCTAGGGATCTGGTAAACCGGGTGCATCACGCCGTCGATGCGGAAGCGCACGTCGCCGTATTCGCGGCGCGGTTCCATGTGGATGTCGCTGGCGCGCTGCTCGAAGGCATATTGCAGCAGCCAGTCGACGATCTGCACCACATGCTGGTCGTTGGCGTCGAGCTTGCCGCTGCGCCCCAGTTCGACCAGTTGCTCGAAGTTGGTGATGCCTGAGGGAACGCTGACGTTTTTCGACTGCATTGCGCGTTTGACCGAACGCGCAAGATTATAGAATTCGGCGAGATAGCGACTGATGTCGGACGGGTTGACGATGACCGGCTTGACGGTCACGTGCAGCGCCTGCTCCAGTTCCTTTTGCCATTCGGTCACGTAGGGTTCGGCGGTGGCGACTACCACTTCGCGTGCAGTGAATTCTACCGGCAGGATCTTGTAGCGTTCGGCGTAAGCGTGCGACATCGCGCCGGCCACCGTGACCACGTCGATCTTGAGCGGATCGATGTGGTAGTAGGGCAGGCCGACGCGCTTGGCCAGCCATTCCGACAGCGTTTCCTGATCGAGCGCAGCGTGGGGCGGTTGCAGGCTTTTCCACTTCTGGGTGGCCAGAATCACCAAGGGGTGCAACTCGCTCTTGCCTACCGCGCGCCGGGTCTGTTTCAGCTTGTCGGCATCGGCAGGGTTGACCATGCCGTCGGCGAGCAGCCAGTCGAGCAAATCGGCAAGCTCAAGCTTGCGATTGAGCTTGCCCTGTTGACTGGCGCCGGACATCGTCTAGCTCCGGTTTAGCTGGGTCACGTCGCGCACGGCACCCTTGGCGGCGCTGGTGGTCATCGCGGCATACGCCTGTAATGCCGCCGATACCACGCGCTGGCGGCTTTCCGGCTGCCAGCCCTTGATGGTGCGGACGGCGCGGCGCTGGGCGAGTTCGTCGTCGGAAACTTTAAGCTGGATGGTGCGGTTGGGAATGTCGATTTCGATCATGTCGCCTTCTTCCACCAGGCCAATGGCGCCGCCTTCCGCCGCTTCCGGGGAGACGTGGCCGATGCTCAGGCCCGATGTGCCGCCGGAGAAGCGTCCGTCGGTGAGCAGCGCGCACTGCTTGCCCAGCCCCTTGGACTTGAGGTAGCTGGTGGGATAGAGCATTTCCTGCATCCCCGGCCCGCCGCGCGGGCCTTCGTAACGGATCACCACCACGTCGCCGGCCTTGATCTGGTCGGCCAGGATGCCTGCCACCGAGTCTTCCTGGCTCTCGAACACGCGCGCCCGCCCGGTGAATTTCAGGATGCTCTCGTCCACCCCGGCGGTCTTGACGATACAGCCGTCCACCGCGATGTTGCCGTAGAGCACCGCCAATCCGCCATCCTGCGAGTAGGCATGGGCCTTGTCGCGAATGCAGCCGCCGACGCGATCATCGTCCAGTTCGGCATAGCGCTTGTCCTGGCTAAAGGCGGTGATGCTGGGAACGCCGCCGGGCGCGGCGCGGAACAGGGTTTTCACGCTCTCTTCGCCGGTCTGGCGGATGTCCCAATGCGCCAAACCGTCTTTCATGGTGGCGCTATGCACGGTGGGCAGGTCGTGATGCAGCAGCCCGGCGCGATCCAGTTCGCCCAGAATCGCGACGATGCCGCCGGCGCGATGCACGTCCTCCATATGGTAGATCTGGGTCGACGGCGCCACCTTGCAGAGGTGCGGAACTTTCCTGGATAAGCGGTCGATGTCCGACATCGTGAAGTCCACGCCTGCCTCGCTGGCTGCCGCGAGCAGGTGCAGCACGGTATTGGTCGAGCCGCCCATCGCGATGTCCAGCATCATGGCGTTTTCGAAGGCGTGGAAAGTGGCGATGGAACGCGGCAACACCGAGTAATTGTCGCGTTCGTAGTGCGATTTGGCGAGCGCGACGATCAGCCGCCCGGCTTCGAGGAACAGCTCCTTGCGGTCGGCGTGGGTCGCCACCAGCGTACCGTTGCCCGGCAGTGCCAGCCCCAGCGCCTCCACCAGGCAGTTCATCGAATTGGCGGTGAACATCCCCGAGCAGGAACCGCAGGTCGGGCAGGCCGAGCGTTCCATGGTGTCGGTTTCCGCGTCGCTGACGCTGGCATCCGCCGCCGCCACCATTGCATCGACCAGGTCGAGCGCCAGTGTCTTGCCGTGAATCACTGCCTTGCCGGCTTCCATCGGGCCGCCGGAAACGAAGATGGTGGGGATGTTGAGGCGCAAACTCGCCATCAACATCCCGGGAGTGATCTTGTCGCAGTTGGAGATGCACACCAGCGCATCGGCGCAATGGGCGTTGACCATGTATTCCACCGAATCGGCGATCAGGTCGCGCGACGGCAGGCTGTAGAGCATCCCGCTATGGCCCATGGCGATCCCGTCGTCGATCGCGATGGTGTTGAATTCCTTGGCCACGCCGCCGGCCTTTTCGATCTCGCGCGCTACCAGCTGCCCCATGTCCTTGAGATGCACATGCCCCGGCACGAACTGGGTGAAGGAGTTGGCGATGGCGATGATCGGCTTGCCGAAATCGCCGTCGGTCATGCCTGTGGCGCGCCACAATGCGCGCGCGCCAGCCATGTTGCGTCCGTGGGTGGATGTTTTGGAACGGTATTGCGGCATTTCGGAGCTCCCGGAGAAAACACGTATAATTTCAAATTCTAACTGAAACCAAGCCGAAACATGTTAATTCACCCTCAATTCGACCCGGTCGCCCTGCAACTCGGCCCCCTTGCGATACGCTGGTACGGCCTGATGTACCTGCTGGCGTTTGGGTTGTTCCTGCTGCTCGGGCGGCAACGCATCAAGAGCCAATGCGGCAGCGGATGGAATGCGCAACAACTCGACGACATGCTGTTCTTCGGGGTGCTGGGCGTGGTGCTGGGCGGGCGGCTGGGCTATGTGCTGTTTTACCAGCCAGCGCATTTCCTTGCCCACCCGCTGGAGATTTTCGCCGTGTGGCAGGGCGGCATGGCCTTTCACGGCGGCTTCCTCGGAGTACTGGCGGCAATGTGGATTTTCGCCCGCAAGCACGGCAAGCCCTGGCTGTCCCTGACCGACTTCATCGCCCCGCTGGTTCCGCTCGGCCTGGCAACCGGACGCCTTGGAAACTTCATCAACGGCGAACTGTGGGGGCGTCCCACCGATGTACCGTGGGGCATGGTGTTTCCCCAAATCGACGGGCAGGTGCGTCACCCTTCGCAGCTTTACCAGTTCGCACTGGAAGGGGTGACGCTGTTCGTGATCCTCTGGCTGTTTTCCGCCAAGCCGCGTCCGACCGGCGCCGTATCCGGGCTATTCCTGCTGGGTTACGGCAGCTTCCGCTTCATCGCCGAATTCGCCCGCGAACCCGACGATTTCCTCGGCCTGCTCTCGTTCGGCCTGAGCATGGGGCAATGGTTGTCGTTGCCGATGATACTTGCCGGAGCGGCGATGCTGCGCTGGGCTTACCGTAGATAGCATTGGGTGAACTTTTTCAGCACGGGAAAATCTGTTACCCTTTAATCCTTTAAAAACTCGCAAACCACACAGGCCATTACCGAACCATGAGCGAATATCTCTTTACCTCCGAATCCGTTTCCGAAGGCCATCCCGACAAGGTCGCCGACCAGATATCCGACGCCGTGCTCGATGCCATCCTGGCGCAAGACCACAAGGCGCGGGTCGCTTGCGAAACCCTGGTGAGCACAGGCCTGGTGGTGATCTCCGGCGAAATCACCACCACCGCTGCGGTCAACTATATCGACGTGGCGCGTGCGGCGGTCAAGCGCATCGGCTACAACAGCTCCGACATCGGTTTCGACTATTACACCTGCGCCGTGCTGACCGCGCTCAACAAGCAGTCGCCGGACATTGCCCAGGGCGTCAACCGTACCCCGGAAGAGGAAATGGACCAGGGGGCCGGCGACCAGGGCCTGATGTTCGGCTACGCCTGCGACGAAACCCCGCAGTTGATGCCGATGCCGATTTATTACTCGCACCGCCTGATGGAGCGCCAGGCGCAGTTGCGCAAGGACGGCCGCCTGCCCTGGCTGCGTCCCGACGCCAAGTCGCAGGTCACCATCCGCTACGTCGACGGCAAGCCGCGCGAAATCGATACCGTGGTCATTTCCACCCAGCATCACCCCGATGTTTCCCATGCGCAAATCTCGGAAGCGGTGATTGAGGAAATCGTCAAACCGGTCATCCCGGAAAGCCTGCGTGCCCCCAACATCCGCTACCTGATCAACCCGACCGGGCGCTTCGTGGTCGGCGGCCCGATGGGCGACTGCGGCCTGACCGGGCGCAAGATCATCGTCGACACCTACGGCGGTGCCGC
>CALMWM010000435.1 GCA_937873435.1 uncultured Gallionellaceae bacterium | reverse complement strand
GCGCTATTGCCATGTGCACGGTCCGATGCGCCGAATTGACGGGAGTGATAACGCGTTTTTCCCGGAATTCGAGGGTTATAGAGCCGCTCGGGCAGGCATGGGCGCATACGCCGCAGCCCAGGCAGATCGAGACATCCACCCGGGCTTTCTTCCGGCGCTGCTCGCGTGGATCCCCGGCGCTCACCAAGCCCATAGCTTCGACCGGGCAGGCCTGAGCGCATTTCCCGCAACCGGTGCAGGATTCGACATCAACGCGCGGAAGGAAATTTGTCGTGCTGATGGGGTTGAGCACGGCGAAACGCTTGGCCGCCAGCATGGCTTCGCAGCAGCATCCGCAGCAGTTGCAGATGAACGAGACCGATTCGCGGACGTTTTCACCGAATTGTACCAGATTTTGCCCAATGGCCTTGTCCAAGAGATCCTGGCACTCCTTCGCGTCCACCCCCCGAGCCACGCCATGCTTGACCAGCGACTGCGCGGCTCCGTTGAAGGTCATGCAGATATCCATGGGGGCGTCGCAGGCGCGGCCCAGGTGGCTCATCTTGTGGCGGCAATAGCAGGTTCCGATGCCGATCCGCGTCGCAGATCGTATGACCTCGCTGGCTCGCTCGTAATCCAGGACATGGAGGCAATTCTCCTCCGAGAGGGTCGGTTCGTTGACGAAGACCCTGCCTAGCTGTGTTTCCCCGCCGGCGAACAAGGCTTTGACGAAATCCTCCTCGACGTTGAGGTATTGATAGTAGAGTTCGGCCAGCAACTTTTGGTCGTAGCCGTTTCCAACGCGCATCATGGAGAACTCGAAAAAGCCCGCCATCGGGGGAGGCATGCAGAAAACCTGCGTTCCGTCCGGGTTTTCTGTATCCAGCATCATCCCCCTGGACGCGAGGCTCTCGAGACTTTCGCGGGCCTCGGATTCGCCGGTTTTCCAGATCGAGGCCGCGGCTGATGCGGTAAACGGCCTTAGCGGCAATAGAGCTACCCGGCTTGCCTCTTTTTCAGAGAAAAGAACGGACAGAATCTTGAAAAGGAGTGCACCGGGAGGCGCGCCTTGGGGCATCAGGTTGATCCTTTCGGCGAGATGGCTATACCCATTTTTAAGCGTGCGGTGTGCCATAAACCAAGTATAGATGCGGCGCGGGGCACGCACAATGGCGCAAGGTCAGGAGCTGGCTCCGACCTTGCGGTTATCCTGTAAATGCCGAAAAAATCTTAGTATTATAACTAGAATAAGGAGAAACTATGAAATTTTGCTGGGTCACGATCAACGTAAAAAATATGGAAGAATCGCTTCGATTTTATGAGAACATGGTTGGGCTTAAGGTCGTAAGGAGCATGAAGCCCATGCCCGGCACCGAGATCGTTTTCCTGGGAGAGGGCGAAACCCAGGTCGAGCTCATCAGGAACGAGAAGAACAACGCGCCGGAATACGGCAAGGATATTTCTCTCGGCTTCGTCACCGATTCCATAGAAAAGGAAATGGAGCGGCTGAAAGCCGCCGGCGTCACGGCCATGCAAGGACCTTTCCAACCCAATCCGACCATCAGGTTTTTTTACGTCACCGACCCGAACGGGGTGAAAATCCAATTCGTGGAAAACCTGGCGCGGATTTGAAATCAAATCGGAGAATCATGAAGGAAAGAGCTGTGTAAAAGTATCGTTTTCTTGAATTTCACGAAATCCTGCACGACAATTCCCATAGTCGACGATCGCTGGAGGTAGACATGGGTAAGCTGTTGCGGATCGGTTGGGTGGCACTTCTTTTTCTAGTCGTCATTTCGGGGCTGTTCGGTCAGGGCGCGTCGGGAATATATGAAACCGATTTCGGCGAGATGACTATCCAGCAGAACGGCTCGAGCGTGACCGGCAGCTACGTGACCGGTTCGGGAAAAATAGAAGCCACGCTCTCGGGCAGGACCTTGAGCGGCTGGTGGTACCAGGCTAACGGCAAGGGCCGATTGGTCTTCGTGTTCAGCGAGGATTTCTCTTCCTTCACCGGCAAGTGGGGATACGATTCAGCCGAACCCGCGAGGGTGTGGAACGGCAAGCGGATCGGAGGGGGAAGCGGCATTCTCGGAGCGCCCGCCCTGATCCAGGCGGCTCCTCCGCCTGCGCCCCTGGCCGGCATTTACGATACGGACTTCAAGGAAATGACTTTGCAGCTGAATGGTTCCAGAGTTACGGGAACCTACACCCACGCCGACGGCAGGGTGGAGGGGACGCTGGAGGGGAGGACCTTGACCGGCTGGTGGTACCAAAGCAACGGGAAAGGACGCTTCGTGTTCAACTTCAGCGAAAATTTCGATTCTTTCACCGGGAAATGGGGTTATGACGATGCCGAACCTACGGGGCAGTGGAACGGAAAGAAAAAATCCTCCTTGCCTTCGGGCGGTTCGGCGGGACAGGGGAGTATCACCCAGTCTGCCTCGCCGAAGCCGCAAGCGCAGCAGCCTCCTTCGGCGCCCAGTTCCCAGAGCCTGGGGGTGGAGCTCTTCAGCAACTGGAACAAGGCGGCGGTGGCGAACAATCCCTCGTCGCCCACCTACTTTTATCTGGCCAAGCAGGCTACCATAACCAGGATCACCAATTACCATTGGAACGATATGCGGGGCAAGGCGCCGGGCCAGATAGGCCTCCGCGGCCCCGACGGCAGGACATACGGTCCTTGGCAGTCGACGGGC
>CALMWM010000434.1 GCA_937873435.1 uncultured Gallionellaceae bacterium | reverse complement strand
GGCGGGGAAATCAGCGAAATCCCCGGCTTGGCGCAGCGCAGGCGCGCGATGGTCTCGGTGACCTTGTCGCCCGGCAACTGGCCGCCTTCGCCCGGCTTGGCGCCCTGCGCCACCTTGATCTGCAACACTTCGGCATTGACCAGGTAATGCGGCGTGACGCCGAAGCGGCCGGAGGCCACTTGCTTGATCTTGGAGCGTTTCACCGTGCCGTAGCGCACCGGGTCTTCGCCGCCCTCGCCGGAATTGGAGCGTCCGCCGAGACGGTTCATGGCTTCCGCCAGCGCTTCGTGGGCCTCTGGCGACAACGCGCCGAGCGACATGCCGGCGGAGTCGAAACGCTTGAGGATGGCTTCCAGCGGCTCGACTTCGTCGATGGCAATCGGCGCCGCGTCCAGCTTCAGTTTCATCAGGTCGCGCAAGCTGGCCACCGGGCGGGTGTTCACCAGCCGGGCGAATTCCTGGTAAGCGCTGTAATCGCTGTTTTGCACGGCTTTTTGCAGCATCATCACCACATCCGGGTTGTAGGCGTGGTATTCGCCGCCGTAGATGAACTTCAGCAAGCCGCCCTGCGATAGCGGTTCGACCGGGTTGTAGGCGAAGCTCACCAACTCTTTCTGGTCGGATTCGAAATCGTCGAAGTTGGAACCCTTGATGCGCGACACCGTATCCTGGAAGCACAGTTCGACCACGTCGGGATGCAGGCCGATGGCCTCGAACAACTGCGCGCCGCGATAGCTGGCGATGGTGGAAATCCCCATCTTCGACAGGATCTTCAGCAGGCCCTTGGCGATGCCCTTGCGGTATTTGTACAGCGCCTGGTTCAAGGTATGTCCCTTGATCTCGCCGCTTTCGATCAGGTCGTGGATCGCCTGGTAGGCGACGTAGGGGAACACCGCAGTCGCGCCGTAGCCGACCAGGCAGGCGAAATGGTGCGGGTCGCGTGCGGTGCCGGTATCCACTAGGATATTGGCGTTGCAGCGCAGCCCCTCGCGGATCAGCGCATGGTGCACGCAGCCGGTGGCGAACAGCGCGTGGATCGGCAGCTTGTCCTTGGCGATGTTGCGGTCGGACAGCACCAGGATCACGTTGCCGTCGCGCACTGCTTGTACCGCGCGTTGCGCCAGGCTTTGCAGCGCGCCCTTGAGGTCGCTCTGGGCCGGGTCGTAATTCAGTTCCAGCGTGATGCTGCGGTATTCCGGGTCGGTCAGCGCGGCCAGCTTGGCGAATTTTTCCTGCGGCAGTACCGGTGAGCTGACTTCCAGGCGGTGGGCATGCAGCGGCGTTTCCTTGAACAGGTTGCGTTCCGAGCCGAAGCAGGTATTCAGAGACATCACCACCGCTTCGCGGATCGGGTCGATCGGCGGGTTGGTCACTTGGGCGAACTGCTGGCGCAGGTAATCGAAGGGCGAACGGACTTTTTGCGACAGCACCGCCATCGGGGTGTCGTCGCCCATCGAGCCGATGGCCTCCTGGCCTTCCTCGGCCAGCACGCGCAACACCTGGTCGCGCTCTTCGAAGGTGACGTTGAACAGTTTCTGGTACAGCAGCGACTGCTCCGCCGCCATGGCCGGGAAGCCCTGATCTTCGTCGATGCCGGTTTCCAGGTGGGTAGCGTTGTCTTTCAGCCACTGGCGGTAAGGCTGGGCGGCCTTGAGCTGAGCGTCGATTTCTTCGGTCAGCAGCAGCTTGCCTTCCTGCAAGTCGACCGCCACCATCTGGCCCGGGCCGACGCGGCCTTTTTGCACCACGTCTTCGGGCGAGTAGCCCCACACCCCGATTTCCGAGGCGATGGTGAAATGGCGATCCTTGGTGACCACGTAGCGCGCCGGACGCAAGCCGTTGCGATCGAGCAGGCAGATGCCGTAGCGCCCGTCGGTCAGCACGATACCGGCCGGGCCGTCCCACGGCTCCATGTGCATCGAGTTGTATTCGTAGAAGGCGCGCAGGTCGGCATCCATGTTGTCGACGTTCTGCCAGGCCGGCGGCACCATCAGGCGCAACGCGCGGAACAGCGGCACGCCGCCCATCACCAGCCCTTCCAGCATGTTGTCCATGCTGCAGGAATCGGAGCCGGTAGTGGAGACGATGGGACTCACATCGCCCATGTCGGCGATCAAATCCGAGGCGAAGGTGCGCTCGCGCGCGCGCGACCAGTTGCGGTTGCCTTGCAGCGTATTGATCTCGCCATTGTGGGCGAGGTAGCGGAACGGCTGCGCCAGGCGCCATTGCGGCCAGGTATTGGTGGAGAAGCGCTGGTGGAACACCGCCAAAGCCGAGGCGAAACGCTGGTCGTTGAGGTCGGTGTAAAACACAGCCAGATTTTCCGGCGTCACCAGTCCCTTGTAGCTGATCACCTGCGACGACAGGGTGGGCAAGTAGAAGGACTTGTCGTTCGCAGCCACGGCTTTCTCGGCCAGGCGGCGGGCAATATACAGTTTGCGCTCGAACTGCTCGTCGCTGATCCCGTCCGGGGCGTTGACGAAAACCTGTTCGATTGTCGGCAGCGAAGCCTTGGCGAATTCGCCGAGCGCATCCAGATTCACCGGCACCGCACGCAGGCCGACGAAGATCAGCCCTTGCGCGGCGATTTCTCGTTCCAACGCGGCGCGCGCGGAACCGGCCTTCGCCGCATCGGCGTCGAGAAACACCAAACCAGCAGCGTAAAGCTTGCCGAGATTAAATCCGCACTCTGCCGCCACCGCGCGCAGAAAGGCGTCCGGTTTCTTGAACAGCAGTCCGCAGCCGTCGCCGGACTTGCCGTCCGCCGCTACCGCGCCGCGATGGGTCATGTTCGACAGCGACTGGATCGCAGTCTGCACCAGCCAATGGCTGGGCTTGTCGTCCATATTGGCCATCAGGCCAAAGCCACAACTGTCTTGTTCGAATCCGGGACGGTACAGCGTACCGTCCAACCAGCTTTGTCTGTCCATTGCCAAGCCTGAAAAAATTCGGGGAAAAGTGCGGAATTCTACCGAGAACAGTACGTTGCGGCAATGGGTAGCGTGTGATTAATGCTGGCGGCAACTGCGGCTAAGTAGCGCTACTCCTCTCCAGCGGGCGAGGCGGGGCGAGGGGCGGTGCGCCTGGGAAATCCTTGCCGGTGCGCAACCACCCTCATCCCCGGCCCTTCTCCCGCCTGCGGGAGAAGGGGGAAATGGTGCCTGGTCGTGACATGAACGCCTGCCCGTCACGGCGTTACTGGATCAATTCACGCCAGATTACCCGCTTGCCAACAAACCGTCCGGACGAGGAATCGAATCCTACGCCGGGAACTTTGTCGGGTGTGGGATGATCGCTGGTGACAACCGAAGTGACTACGTCTCCGCTTGGCAAATAGAAGGTATTGATACCGACGATAGGCGCGTTGGTTTTATACCCAACCGCATTGGGATTGCTTGACGTGGTGTTGCCTGGCACCTTGCTCCCGGTTTTGTAATCGAAGAAATTCAGCCAGCCATAGCCGCCCGGGGAGCATACCGTATTGGATGGGACGGTGGTTGGCACCAACAAGGTTCCCAGCACCAACTGGGAGTCGACGTTGCTGCGTTCGCCGCTATCCGGGAAGTTGACGTACCAGCCGCGACCGGTTTTGAAGTCTACCGCCAGAGAGGTATCCGTCCGAATCGCGCCCGCAGTCGTAATCGTTTGCTGAACCAGGGTCGTACGCGGGTTGACCAGGGTGGCAGTGGGAGCGGCCGTCGGGTAGTCATCAGCGTCCTTGATGGCATACAGGGTTTGCTGCTGGGTGTTGGTAAGATCAGCGGTTTCCAGATATTTTCCGGTTCCCACGATCACCACGCGCTTGCCTTCGGCCTTGCCCAATTCGGGGCGGGTGGTAATGGGCTGCACGACGCCGGAGGAATCCTTCAGTGTCGCGAACAGCACCACCGACCCTGCGGCACCGGGGGGTTTGTTGATGTCGAAACGCCACAGGTTACCTTCGAGGTCGCCGCCGTAAACATATCCCGCGGTATTGTCCGTTTCCGCATAATCCGCCCAGGCGGCTATTTTCGCCAAGCCGCCGGAACCGCCAATACCCGTGCTGTAGGCACTTAGTTCAGCGCCGGTCAGCGCATTCAGAACGTAGAGGTACTCCTGGCCGTTACCGGGGCTGGTATTGT
>CALMWM010000433.1 GCA_937873435.1 uncultured Gallionellaceae bacterium | reverse complement strand
GCCGACACCGGCGCCCTGGGTTTCCGACTTGTCGGCATCCAGGCGGCTGAACGGCGTGAACAGCTCGTCTACCCGTCCGGGCGGGATGCCGATGCCGCTATCGGCGACATTGATCCGCAACATGCCGCCGCCGACCCGGGCGCAGCTCAGCGACAGCTTGCCCTCCCGGTTGTTGTATTTCACCGCGTTGGACATCAGGTTGATCAGCACTTGCTTGAGCCGTGTCCGGTCGGCATGTAAGCGGAATATTTCATCGGCTCCGTTGATGGCGTCTTCAACGTGAACGTGACGCTCGTTCGCCAACGGCATGATCATGTCCACGCACTCGTCCAGCAATGGCGCCAATTCGACGCTTTCCAGCGTAATCGCCATGCGCCCGGATTCGATGCGCGCCAGGTCGAGGATTTCGCTGATCAGTTCCAGCAAATGCCAACCCGCCTGAAGGATATTCTTCGTACTTTCGAGCTGCCCTTCCGTCAATTCGCCGTCCACTCCGCTTTCCATAATCTGCGCAAACCCGATGATGGCATTGAGCGGTGTGCGCAATTCGTGGCTCATCCGCGACAGGAACTCGGACTTGGCACGACTGGCCGCTTCCGCCGCTTCCTTGGCATGAACCAGGTCTTCCTCGAAACGCTTGCGCTCGGTAATGTCGGTGCGGATCGAGACGTACTGGTAGGGTTTGTTGTTGGCATCCATGAACGGCACGATGGTGGTGTCCACCCAGTAAAAACTGCCGTCCTTCTTGCGGTTGCGGATCACCCCCTGCCACACCTGACCGCCCCCGATGGTAGCGCGCATTTCCTTGAAAAACGCCTTGGGGTGATAGCCGGAATTGAGCATACGATGATCCCGCCCGATCAATTCTTCGCGGGAGTACTGGCTGACCTGGCAAAACTTGTCGTTGACGTAGGTAATGATCCCTTTCCGGTCGGTGGTGCCGACAATGGAATGCTGGTCGAGGGCGAATTTCTGGGTCTCCAGTTCTGCGGAGGTGCGCCCCAACTGCAAGGTCTGTTCGGTCCTGATGGCAATTTCATGCTTGAGCTGTTCGTTGGCATCGGAAAGCTCGCGGGTACGTTCTTCCACCCGCATTTCCAGCAACTCGGCGAAGCCGTACAATTCGTTGAAGCTCCTGTGGAGCGCCACCCCCGTCTCGCGGAAATTGAGCACCAGGTTTTCCATTTCCAATAACGGGATATCCGGCAATTCCAACTCGAATTTGTCCAGCAACTTGAAGCGCAGGTTGCTGGTCTCACGTGCCAGCTGGATCAGCGGGTTGGATAACCAGCGACTCAGCAGCCAGCCCAAGAGAAATGCCAACGCGATAACGCCGGATAAAATCAGAACGGTTTGTTCCAGTGCCGCGAATGCCTGTTGCCGGTAAGAAACCGATGAAATCTCGGCGATCAGCTTGCCGTCATGAAAGCCGTTCAAGGGCGTTTCCATCACGTAACGCATATCCTTCCAACGTTGCGCAAGCGTTTGCCCGGTTTTCGGAGGCAGCCATGAATAGGTCGTCCCGCCGATGCGCTGCGCTTCGCCGCTGATTTGCAGGTCGTACAGGCTGCCGGGCTTGACGTCAGCGCGCGAACTTGCCACCGCCATGCCGGATACTCCGACCAGCGTAAGATCGATTTTTTTCAACTCGTGCAGACCGCCGATCCGCATCAGTTCGGCATCTATCACTTGCTTGGGGGGTGCGACAATCAGTTGATCAGCCACAACCTTGCTCAGCGATTTCAGTTCATCCTGAATTTCAGCTTCCATGGCGCTGCGCTGGTGGTGGCTATCCACTACGGCGACCAGCAATGCCGGCACCAGCGCCGAGGAAACCAGCAGATTGAAGAGCAGTTGGCGCAACGTCAGCGAATATTCCCGGTCATGGGAAATACCGAACCAACGCCACAGAAATAGCGTTTGCACGAACAGGCTGGCGATCAGCACGTTGAACACGCCGTTGATACCCGCGCACAAGGCAACGACAATTGAAACATCGGCACTGTTGCCTAGCGCCCAGTATTGCAGCGCCGCACTAAACGGCATACCCAGCAGCAGCCAGAAAGCGCCGTCGAGCAATACCAGATTGTGGCTCAGGCGGCGGAAGGTCCAGCCTACCGCCAGCGCTTCGCCCGCCTGAACCAGCATGATGCCGGGATTGTGCAACAAGCTTGCCGTCGCCAGGCCGGCAACCAGTGCCACGCCCAGCCCCCAAACGGCCCCGTAAAAGCGGATGGCAACCAGCACCACCATGCTGCCAAAAAGCACCTGTATGCCCCAGTACAGCGACAGGTTGAAGTAGTTTCCGGCAATTGCGACCAGCACAAATAGCGGAAACGAGGCCAGCGTTTTGGGGGAAATGGCTTGGAAATGGCGCATGAAAGGCATCTATAATGGTTTTAGCGACGTAATACTATGCTAGTATTTCCCAACTAATAGTCTTGGGATACCTCTTGACCAAAAGGGCAGCCTCTTCCTTCAGCTCTTCGCCATA
>CALMWM010000432.1 GCA_937873435.1 uncultured Gallionellaceae bacterium | reverse complement strand
CGATGTTCTACGCCAACACGAACGGCAAGCGAGTGACGCTTACCCACCTGTTCGTCACGACTGGGGCTGATTTTTTCAAACGGTTCCGGCGTTTCGAAGGCAAGGTTACCAATGGGAAAATTCAAATCCCGTTACCCGGAAACTTTTTCAGCAGGTAAACCAAATACACGCCAAATTCGTGCATCGAGGTCGGCAGCAAGCTGGCTGGCTTCGGTAGATGGTGTCAAGGCATGAATCTCTTTTGCCAAGGCGACAATCTCCATCGCTTCATTGCACGCCGGGTTAGGCAATGGGAATAACTCGACATATTGGGTAATGAAACGCCGCCGCCCAGCATAGAGCTTGTTGTTGAATCGGTGGTCGTAGAAGGCTTCGATGAACGTCGAATTGGCCACTGCAAGCGCCAGCCACAGCAGGTCTTGCTCGTCTTTGTTTTCGCATTGCAACCAATAGCATTCACCGTTAACGACGCCGCCGCCCGTGTCTATCCAGAAAATCGGTTTGTCGGAAATATCGGGAAAAACCAGCTTGGGCGATGGCCACGCAGCAGGGTCTTGCGGCACCCATAGCTCATACCATTTACGACCAGCCTTGATGAGATACGAGCGTGCTTCGAGAACGTCACGATGTTCTTCCAGGTAGCTTGCCGCTTTTGGGTAGAGGCTCAAATCAACAGCGGCACGACCATATTCCGTCACCTCATGGGGGTAAAGGATTTCCTTGATGTGTTTGGCTTTTGCCGGCACGTCGGCTTTGAAACGACGCGCACATTTTCGAGTAATCAACGGTCGAAGCAGTTCGGGGCGTCCACCCTGGAGATCGTTCCAGTCGTTACGAACAAAGACCTTGTCCGCCGTCGATTTCACCCCGACCCTTATTTTCCCGATACGTCGAAACGTTTCCCATGTGTTGGCCTCGACCGTTTCCAACCACTGATCGGTGGCCTGGGTAGCAACGCGCCAAATGCCTTCGAGATCGCCGCCGTTGTCCAGTGTCCCATGACGAACGCGGAAATGCCGACCATCCGGGATGGCAACCACGGTGTCATTGTCAGCGCTCAAGGCAGACAGCGCATCCGCAGCTTCTGCAATGGCGGCGTCTTCGGTTTCGTAAATCGACGAGTAAGCGATTCCATCGGTATGTGGATGTTGCGGATCGGGCGTGCCTCGCGCCAATAGAACCGATGGCAAAACTGCTGCATCGAAAAGTTTGGTATCGCCGAGATCCCATACGTGCAAAATACGAAAGCGGGAAAGCATGGCACTTCGAACGGCTTGACCTGATTTTGTGGTCATGAACCGGTTTGAGGTAATCACGCCGGTCACACCGTTTTCCGCCAACACCCGAGAAATTCCTAGCAAGAAGGGGTAGTAAAGATCGACGCGACCGGTTAATCCAAAACGTTGAGCTAGCTGCTGAGCCTGTTGCGCCCCCATGATCTGTGTTCGTACATACGGCGGATTAGCAATCACAAGATGGAAAGGTTCTTGCACTTCGCTTGCCGAAAACAAATCACCACCACCTTGCAGATTGAGAACGTGCGCCAGAAAATCCTTCTGTTCCAAATGCACGTCCAAATTTGGGAAATCCTGCCGAAGACGTTGCGATGCAAATCGAATGGCCTCTGGGTCGGTGTCATAGCCCACCACCTCAACGCGTTTCCTGGCCGAGGGAGGCAAGCGTTTGATCAGGGCGTCAAGCAGTGCTCCATCCCCGCACGCAGGATCAAGAATGCGGATATTTCCGATCTTGGGCAAGTCCGCCACCAGCACCATGTGATCAGCCACGAATGCAGCAAAATCCACTGACGTATATGTCGCACCGGTGGACTTTTGTTGTTCAACCGCACTGTAACGTGGGCGCAGTGCCGTATCGGCATCAAAATGAAGCAGGCTACTCATAGTCTTCATCTTACCTTGGAGTCGGCCAACTGAAAAGAGAAATCAGCCCTCAGGTTCGAGTCCAAATCGCCTAGCCAGTTACTTTTGAGGCTAGATCGTTTGCCATGTGTCGATTGGAAGCATTGCGCACAAAACAATGTTGGCTTCCCTCATTTCATTGCCTAATCAGGTGCATCCTCTTAACATGGCGGCTTGCTTGTTCGCGGCATCAGGTATGTATAGCCATCCATGAAAAAAATCATTAGCCAGGAACGATTCGAGGAGATCAAGGCCACCGGTCAGCTTCCCTCACCCAAGGGCGTGGCGCTGGCCGTCATCGAACTAATCCAGCGGGATGACGTCACCATGCCGGAAGTGGCGCGCGTGGTGCAATCCGATCCGGCCCTCGCGGGACGCATGTTAAAGCTGGCGAACTCTGCCCACGCGGGGATGCGCCGCCCTATCGTGTCAGTCTCGGAAGCCGTATCGGTGCTCGGCTTCC
>CALMWM010000431.1 GCA_937873435.1 uncultured Gallionellaceae bacterium | reverse complement strand
ATGGCAGGACAACCCGCGTTTTTTCAGCACCGACAGCGCCATCAGACACAACGACAGGGTAGAGAGCATCAACGGCGCGCCGAGGATGGCTCCGACGCCGATTTCCTCGTTAAGCCGGGTATTGTCGGTGCCTGCCATGATCGCCAGCAGCGGCACCATGGTTTCCGGTAGAGCGGTGCCTATCGCCGCGAATAACGACCCGGTCACGCCTTCCGAAATTTTCAGTTTCTCGCCGAGATGTTCGAGCGCGTTGGTGAATACCTCGGCGGCGATCAGGATGACGATCAGCATCAAAAACAGGAAGGCAAAGGTGGACACGGCGGTTCTCGGGTAAAATGAAGGCATCGGATTATACCTTGACTGCCATGATGAAAATTGACCGTTCCGGATTCCTGGTGGGCGCGCGCTACATCGCCACGCCTAATTGCGACGAACGCCCGCCCGAGCTGGATTTGCAGATTCCCTTGCTGGTGATCCATAACATCAGCCTGCCGCCGCGCGAATATGGCAGCGACGATGTCATCGACTTCTTCACCAACCGCCTCGATGTGAACAAGCATCCGTACTTCACGTTAATCGCCGACCTCCGGGTGTCGGCGCATTTCCTCATCCGTCGCGACGGCGAAATCATCCAGTTCGCCTCCTGTAACCGCCGCGCCTGGCACGCCGGCGTTTCAGCGTGGCGCGACCGCGAGCGCTGCAACGATTATTCGATCGGTATCGAACTGGAAGGCAGCGATGCCGACCCGTTCAGCGATAGCCAATACGAGAAGCTGGCGGAACTTGCCCAAGCCATCCAGGCCGCCTATCCCATCAAGGACATCGTCGGACACTCGGATATCGCGCCGGTGCGCAAGACCGATCCCGGGCCGCATTTCGACTGGACGCGTTTCCTGGCAATGATAGAGAAAGAATCCGCCTGAATCGGTAAATCAGCATGTGCTGAAAGCCTTATTTTTGAGGCGCCGGGAACCTAATTCACCGGTTTTGCACTAAAATCGGTGACATTCAGAAAAATAGCAACAGTCGATGAATAAAACGGGGTTTAAGCATAACTGGCAGGGGGAAGCGGATTGCAGCAATTGTGCAATTCGCAACTCGGTGTTGTTCGCCGGTCTGGAACCCACCGAATGCGAGCGTCTTCATCGACCTATCGACGATTTTATCCTGCCGCCGCACAGCAAGCTTTATCGCGCCGGCGAAGCGGCGCAATACCTGTATACCATCCGCAAGGGGCTGCTCAAGCTGGTGCAATATCTGCCGGATGGGCGCCAGCGCATCGTCCGCTTATTGCGCGACACCGATGTGACCGGCCTGGAAGCCATGCGCGGCCAGCCTTATCAGCACGACGCGATTGTCTTGCAACAAGCGGAAATCTGCCGACTTCCGCTTGACGAGGTTCGACGTCTCGATCGCGAAAGCCCCAAGCTGCATCACGAACTAATGACGCGCTGGCAGCGTGCGCTGGACGAGGCCGACGCTTGGTTGACCCAATTGGCCACCGGTAGCGCCCGGGCGCGCATGGCGCGGTTGCTGCTGCGGCTTGCCCATTTCGACGAGCGTCCCTGCGAGTTGTTCGGGCGCGAGGATATGGGTTCCATGCTGGGAATTACCACCGAAACCGCCAGCCGCATCATTGCGGAATTCCGCCGCGGCGGGATCATTCGCGATGCCGGCGCCGAAGCGGTGCATTGCGATATTCGCGCTCTCGAAAACATTGCTGCCGATTGAGATTTCGCAATGACGGTTTGAAATGCCGTCCCTAAGATGCTTCCCATATTCAAGAGGAAGCCTCATGCCAAGCAACCGCGTCAAGCTGTATCTATTAGTTGCCGGACTGTTCGACCAGCCCGAGGAAGCTTGCGCCGATTTCCATTTTTCCCTGATCGCCAAACTGCTACAGAGTCTTCCTGTGCAGTCTTCGTGCCGCCAGCCGCTGGAAGCATTGGAACGCGATGTGGTGGAGAATGCCTTTCCTGCGGATGTCCTGGAAGCCGAATACCAGCGCCTGTTTGCCCCTGGCGGGCTGGTTTCCCCTGCCTGCACAAGCTGGCTGGACCTCTCGGCGGCGGAAGCTGTGCGGCATTTGATGGCCCGCTATGGGGTGGGCGGCGAAACCAGTCCCGATCTCATCGGCGAACTGGAATTCATGGCTTACCTGATCGCCGAGGATGCCTCGACGCGCGCGCTTCAGCACCATTTCCTGCAGTCGCACTTGGGGCGCTGGATACCCTATTTTTCCCAAGCCGTGCGTTTCGCCGCGCATTTGCCGCGTTATCGCATGGCTGCGGAGTTGCTGGAACGGCTGGTGCAGGAGGAAATTTCCCTCTTGAACGCCCAAGCGGGCGAGTGCCCGGTACCCAGTCAAGATCACCTCCGGGCCGCCTGACGGCGGCCCTTTCACCCGTCCTGGAAGATTTCCGGGGCGGGTTTTTTATTTTACTGTCAGGCCGCACGCGCGGATGTCGGCAGCAAAATTCTCCAGCCATTCCGCCGGAACTGTTGACAGCCGCGTCGCTTCGACTTGCAGGGATGGGCGCGCCAATTGGTAGAGCATCACGCCTTCGAGGCGGATGTGCTGTGCCACCAGGCTGGCGACAAACTCCAGGTAGGCGGCGCGTTCCTCATTCGCTGGCGCTTGGCCGTCCAGCGCAAAAACACAGGTTTGCAGCCAGGTGGGGCACAGTTCGGCGGAGGCGCGCAGGTGCTCGCGGATTTTTTGCGGCGCTTGCCGGCTGCCGTTGATTTCGTGGATGCCGTGCGGCGTGACGCGGTCGAGCTTGAACCACACCTCGCCGCCGAGTTTCGCCATTTCCCGCAGACCGGCCCGGACACCCGGGCGGTGCATCAGGCTGCCGTTGCTGATCAGCACCAGCTTGATTTTGCCGATCAGGTCGAATTCCGCCATGATTGTGCCGATCAGCGTGACTACCGCCGCGAAATTCGGCGCGCTGGTCGGTTCGCCGTTGCCAGAAAGAGCGATGTCGTTGAGCCGTCGGGCTTCCGGCGGCACTTGCCGGGTCATGAAATCGCCGTGCAACACTTGTGCCAGGAACCCACGCAATTCTTCACCCAGTAGCTGGAGATCGGCGGGCGGCGCGCTGCCGCGCTTGAGCTCGGGTACCTGGCAGTATATGCAGCGCCAGTTGCAGGCGTTGTTGATGTTCAGGTTGATGCCGATGGAAACGCCGCCGCTGCGGCGCGATACCACCGGGTAAACATAGGTGAGCGCGGCGCTGTCGCGGCTGTGGTTGGTGGTGCTGAGGAGTCGAGTCATACGCCAATTGTAGCGGATGTTATAATCGGCCACCTTCACCCATGCCAAACCGTCTTATGCAGATCACCCGCAGACTCGAATTCGATGCCGGTCACCGCATCCCCAACCACCAAAGCCAGTGCCGCCATATGCACGGCCACCGCTACGCTATCGAAATCACCCTGGCCGGCGAGACCATACGGACGCCCGGCGCTGCCGACGAGGGGATGGTGATGGATTATTCCGAGGTCAAAGCGATAGCCCAGCGCACGGTGGTCGAGGTCTGGGATCATGCTTTCCTGGTGTACGCCGGGG
>CALMWM010000430.1 GCA_937873435.1 uncultured Gallionellaceae bacterium | reverse complement strand
GGGTGCCGGCGTGCAGTAGCGGCGCCATCATCTGGGAACGGTCGAGAAAATCCGACTGCCAGATCTGCGGGCCGGGATTCTTGGGCATGAAGTCGCTATCCCCTGGAAACCTTGCGGCTATTCGGCCTGGCGTTGCATCGCCTCGCGCAGGCAGGCTGCGAATTGCGCCATTTCCAGCTCCAGTGTGGCGCGTAGCGATTCCAGATTGCCCGGCGCTTGGCTGTGGGCCGCTTGCTCGATGGCGCGGGCTGCTTCCACGGCGGGTTTCGCCGCGAAATTGCCGAACAAGCCCTTGAGCGTGTGGGCAATGCGCGCAACGGTAATGCAATCGGATGCGGTGATGGCGGCATCGAGGGCGGTGAAATAGGCCGGCACCTGTTCGAGGAAATCGCCACCGATAATGCCGATGATTTCCTGATCCGCCGCGGCCAGGGCGGCCGCGTAATCGAAGTTGGAGGGCTCGCGTGGGGCTTCGCTGGGGGCAGGCTCCAGCGGCGCGGTGATGCACACCCCGGCAATCGCGGCAAACAGCGCCTCGGTGTTGATCGGTTTGGATACATAGCCGTCCATGCCGGCTTCCAGGCAGCGCTGGCGGTCTTCCGGCATCACATTGGCGGTCATCGCGATGATCGGGAGGTGCTGGTTGCCGCCCTTTTCCCGTTCGCGAATCCGCAGTGTCGCCTCGATGCCGTCCAGTTCGGGCATTTGCATGTCCATCAGGATCAGGTCGACTTCCTGGCGTCCGAGAATTTCCAGCGCTTCCAGGCCGTTGTTGGCCACGGTCACCAGATGGCCGTGCTTTTCCAGCAGGCGCACCGCCAGTTTCTGGTTGATCGGATTGTCTTCCGCCAGCAGGATGCGCAATCCGTCGCTGGTATGCGTTGCGCTGCTCTGCCGCCGTACAACGGGTTGGCTACGAGTGGGCGCGCCGAGGGCGGCCTGGATGTGTTTCAGCAATTCCGACTGTTTTACCGGCTTGGTAAGGCAGGCATCCAGCAGCAATTCGCGGCACAGGGTCACGCTGTCGGTGCGCATCGCGGAGGACAGGATCAGCAGCGGCACGTGGGCTGTCGCGGAATTATGGCGGATTTCCCGTGCGACTTCGAAGCCGTCCATTTCCGGCATCATCACGTCGAGCAGCACCAATTGGTAGGGGCGCTCGCTCTTGGCGGCCTGCCACAACATGCCCAGTCCTTCGGCGCCGAGTTCTGCGGTATCGACAGACATCCCCCAGTTACCGAGCATTTCCGTGAAGATGCGGCGGTTGGTGGCATTGTCGTCCACCACCAGCACGCGCGCACCGGCCAGGTCGACGGAAACCTGGGCATGGGGGCAGACGGCCGCGTCTTCCTTGCTGATGCCCAAATGCGCCAGGAAATGGAAAGTGCTGCCGTGTCCGGGCTGGCTTTCTACCCAGATATGGCCGTCCATGAGCTGTACCAGCCGGGTGGATATGGCAAGACCCAGACCGGTTCCGCCGAATTTGCGGGTGGTGGAACTGTCTGCCTGCGCGAATGCCTCGAAAATCTGCGCCTGTTTTTCCTCGGGAATGCCGATGCCGCTATCCGTCACCATGAAATGCAGCACGACCTCGTGTTCGCCGAGGTAGTCGGGAATCACGCGCACCACGATTTCTCCCTCGCTGGTGAACTTGATGGCGTTCCCCACCAGGTTGACCAGCACCTGTTTCAGCCGGTGCGGATCGCCGGTCAGGCAATCCGGCAAATCGGAGGCCACCTCGTAGATCAATTCCACTCCTTTCTGCTCGGCACGCAAGGCCAGCGGTTTGACCACGTCGGCCACCATGTCGCGCAGATAAAACGCGGTTTCGTCCAGCGCCATTTTTCCGGCCTCGATCTTGGAAAAATCGAGGATGTCGTTGATCACGGTCAGCAGCGAATCGGCCGAGGCCTTGACGATCTCCAGGTATTCGCGTTGCAGCGGCGGCAGCTCGGTATCCAGCGCGAGCTCGGTCATGCCGATGATGCCGTTCATCGGCGTGCGGATTTCATGGCTCATGGTGGCGAGGAAATCGCTCTTGGCGCGGCTAGCCTCTTCTGCGGCATCCTTGGCATCCCGGAGCGCCTGTTCGGTTTTCTTGCGCAGGGTGATGTCCTGGAACACCGAAACGGTTCCGCGCACCTGGCCGTCATCCAGCAACGGCACGGCGGTCAGCGCAATCGGGAACGACTCGCCGTTGCGCCGCGTGAAGCTATCGTCCTCGGAATGGAAGGTGGTACCCGTAATGCCCGCCTGACGTACCAGACAATGTTCCCATTCGAGCGGCACGCCATCGGCGCCCTGGTAATGAACGAGATCGTGAATTTTCGTGCCGATCAATTCGTCCTGGCTCCAGCCCAACAGCTTTGCCGCCTCGGGGTTGGCGAAAGTGCAAAGGCCGGCGTCATCGACCACATATACGCCTTCGCCCAAGGCATCCGTCAAGCCTTGCAGGAAACGGCGGTTCGCCTCGATTTGCGCGCTCATGCGTTTCTGCGCGGTGATGTCGGTGCGGATGCTGACGTACTGGTAAGGCAAGCCCGCTTCGTCGAGGAAGGGCACGATGGTGGCGTTGACCCAGTACAGACTGCCATCCCTGGCACGGTTGCAGACCTCGCCGTGCCACACCTTGCCCGAGGAAATGCTGTGCCATAAATCGTCATAGACGGCGGGCGGATGAATACCCGACTTGACCAGGCGGTGGTTCTTGCCGAGCAGCTCTTCGAGCCGGTACTGGCTGATTTCGCAGAATTTGTCGTTGGCGTAGATGATGTTGCCGTGGATGTCGGTGATGCTGACGATGGCGTGCTGGTCGAGGGCGAACTGCTGGTTTTCCAGTTCCGCCACGTTCTTCCTGGTTTGCAGCAGATTGGCGTCGATCTCCTGGGTTCGCGCCGCTACCCGCTGTTCGAGGTGTTCGTTGGCCTGGCGGATTTCGCCTATCATCCCGGCCAGCGCATCGCGCATGGTTTTGACCGAGGCCATCAGGCTGGTGGTATCGCCGGGCAAAACCGGGATTTCCGCGCCGAGGTCGCCGTCCGCCACCCGGTGGGCAATTTCCGCGGCCACGCACGGCTCGCCGCCAAGTTGGCGCAGGATGTTGCGGATAAGGATGAACGACAGGAGCAACGCCAGCAGGATGGTGACCGCCGCCACTGCGGCAACCGCACTCATCATGGCCTGGGCGTTGCGGCGAACGCGCTCGGCTTGCGCCGACAGGTCGTCCGCCAGCTTCTTTTCCACTTCATGGAGCCGGTCGATCTTGACGGTTGCCGCGCGGAACCACGGGCCCGGCGGCTGATCGCTCACCGGCTTGCCATCGTGCGCCAGCGCATAGTTTTTGATGCGCGCCACTTCCAGCACCTCGGGCGACTGCATCCGGCTGCCGTAAAACGTCTTCTGCCCTTGCGATGCATAAGCCTGGAATTGCTGCATGTAGGCCAGCTGCGTGGCGG
>CALMWM010000429.1 GCA_937873435.1 uncultured Gallionellaceae bacterium | reverse complement strand
GTGGTTGCGGGGAAGTGGCTGCGCACTTCGTCGGCTACCTGCTGGGCAAGGCGCTGATCCATCGCTGGAAAGTGGTGTTCCTGACGCTGGTGACGGTCGTCGCGAGCAGTTATTTCTTCGCCAACGTCGGCAAAACCTTCGTACCCGAAGAGGACGAAGGGCGCTTCCTGGTGAATATCCGCACGCCGCTCGGGTCGAGCATAGACTACACCGACAGCCGCTTGCGGATGGTCGAGAATATCCTGTTCCAGCACCATGAAATCGTTACCGAATTCGCCCTGATCGGGCTGGGCAATGCCGGCCAGGTCAATCAGGGAACGGTGGTGGCGCGCATGGCGCCGCGCGGCGAACGTAGCGTCAGGCAACAGGACCTGCTTCCGGTGCTGCGCAAGGAACTGGCGCAAATCCCCGGTGCGCGCGCCTTCGCCGCGCCCTACCCGATGGTCGGCGGGCAGCGCGGCGAGCCGTTGCAATTCGTGGTCAGCGGCCCCAACCTGGCGGAAGTCGGACGCCTGTCGCAGCAAATTCAACAGAAGCTTGCCCCGGAACCGGGCTTGGGACGCATGGACATGGATTTGCAGCTCGATCTGCCGCAACTAACGCTGACCCCGGACCGCACCCGGATTGCCGCCGCCGGGCTGACCACCCAGGACGTGGCGCTGGCGCTCAACGTGCTTTCGGGCGGCCTCGACATCGCCAAGTACAACGACGAACCGGGCGACGGCCAGCGCTACGACATCCGCCTCAAGGCCAAGGACGGCGAATTCAAGCAGCTTTCCGACCTGAACAAGATCTACCTGCGCAGCAAGGACGGCAAGCTGGTGCGTCTCGACACCGTGACCGGGATCAAACAGATCCTCGGCGCGGCGATCATCGGGCGCTTCGACCTGCAATACGCCGCCACCTTCTACGGCTCGCCCACCATCCCGCTGGGCGAAGCGGTGGCCAAGGTCAAGCAGGCGGCAGCCGAGATCCTGCCGCTCGGCTACAGCGTGAAAATGATCGGCCAGGCCGAAGAATTCGGCAAAACCGTGGGCTACATGATTTTCGCCTTCGCCCTGGCGCTGGTGCTGCTCTACATGGTGCTGGCCTCGCAGTTCAACTCTTTCATCCAGCCCTTCATCATCATGCTGGCGCAGCCGCTGGCGATTATCGGCGGGGTGATGGCGCTATGGCTCACCGGGCACACCCTGAATATCTACTCGATGATCGGGCTGGTGCTGCTGATCGGGCTGGTGGCGAAAAACTCCATCCTGCTGGTGGACCTGACCAACCAGCGCCGCGAACAAGGCAAGGGCATAGACGAAGCCCTGCTCGACGCCTGCCCGGTTCGTATGCGTCCGGTGCTGATGACCTCGCTCACCGTGATCCTGGCGCTGCTCCCCGCCGCGCTGGGCTTGGGCGCCGGCGCCGAAACCAACGGCCCGCTGGCGGTCGCGGTGATCGGCGGGATGATCACCTCCACCCTGCTCACGCTGGTGGTGGTGCCGTCGGTGTATTCGCTGGTGGAACGCGGTTTGGCGCGCTGGCATGAGCGGCATCCGAAGGCGGCGGAAGGGTAAGCGCATCGGCATTCGATTTGTGGGAGCGGCCTCTTGTGCCCACAGTTGCTTCTCACCGTCCCCGCAATCCTCTCACCTCGAAGCGCACCGCATCGAGTTCATCCCCTTTGCGGTCTACCAGCACCAAACGGTGGCTTCCCGTTTGGGGTAGCCAGCGCACCGGCTGGTTTGCCGATCCCAGCGATTTTCCATCGATGCGCCAGCGCCAGCCTTTTTCGACGGGTGCGCTCAAACGCAGGGGCAGGCGTTGACGTTGCGGCGGAATGTCCGGGTCGAGGGCGACGATGGCGCCGTTGGCCGGGTAGGCGATGCGCGCCAGGGCGCGGGCTTGTGCGAGGCGCACCAGGGTGGTTTCGCTGCCGCTCAGGAACCATTCTCTGCGCGGCGCTTCGCTGGGCGGCTGGAAACGGATCTCGGATTGCACCACCCCGGCGGGCGGTTTGGGCGGCAGGCTGGCAATGGAGGGCCGACCGGCGGCGGGATCGCCGCGATGCAGCCAGTCCATGATTTCGCGCCACACCGGCGCGGCGCCGGAAACCCCGGAAACGTCATGCATCGGCTGCCCCGAGGCGTTGCCCACCCACACCGCCACCGTCACCCGCCGCGAAAAACCGGCACACCAGTTGTCGCGCATGTCCTTGCTGGTGCCGGTTTTGGCGGCGCTCCAGTAGGGGGTGGCGAGCCACGATTCCAGCCCGAAAGTCCCGGCGCGCGCCCCCCGGTCGGCAAGGATGTCGGCGACCATGAAGGCTGCGGGAGGAGAAAAGACCTTGCGGCTTTTCCCCTCGAACACCCCTGCGCAACCGCCCAGCCTGCACGGAACCGGCGCCGCGCCGCTGCCCGGCACGGCGCGCAGCGGCGACCAGCGCCCGCCATTGGCGAGAGTGCGGTAGCCGTTGGCAAGCATCAGCAGCGACACGTCGGCGGAACCTAGCGCCAGGCTGTAGCCGTACCACTCGCCGTCCTCGGTAAGGCTCTCGAAACCGGCACGGCGCAGGCGCTGTTGGAACAGGTCGGGACCGATGCGCACCAGGGTTTTCACCGCTGGGACGTTAAGCGATTCGGCCAGCGCGTGGCGAGCCGAGACCCAGCCGCGATAGTCGGGTTCGTAATTCTGCGGGGCGTACAGGCCGTTGCCGGTTTCGAGGGTAAGCGGCGCATCCTCGATCAGCGAAGCCGGGGTGAGATTGCGCCGCTCGAAGGCCAGCGCGTAGAGAAACGGCTTGAGCGTGGAGCCGGCCTGGCGCAGCGCGGTGACCCCGTCGACCTCGGCGGCGTCCGACAAATCGCCGCTGGAACCCACCCAGGCCAGCACTTCGCCGCTGGCATTATCTAGCACCAGCAGCGCCCCGTCCTCGGCATTCTGGCGCGCCAGCGCGGACAGGTGGCGGCGCAATGAATCTTGCGCAAAAGCCTGGAGATCGGCGTCGATGCTGGTTCTCAGTCGTTCGCCGGGACGCGCCAGCAGCTTGTGGGCGAGATGCGGGGCGAGCGCGGGCGTTTCGCCGGCCTGCTGCATTCCCCAGGAAAAGGTTTGCAATGCCAGCCCTTCCAGCCCACTGCATTCGCCGGAGCGCTCCATCTCGCGCAGCAAGGCGCAGGCGCGCTTCGCCACCAGCGCCGGGGCGGCATTGGGCGCACGCAATTGGGCCGCGGCCAGCGCGCTTTCCTGCTCGTCGAGGCCGTCCGGCCACTTGCCGAAAAGTTCGCGGCTCATCGCCGCCACCCCCTGCAACTCGCCGCGAAAAGCTACCAGGTTGAGATACGCCTCGACGATCTGCCCCTTGCTCCAGTTGCGCTCCAGGCGCAATGCGGCAGCAGCCTGGCCGATTTTTCCGAACAGGCTGCGCCGCCCTCGGCGCTGGCTGTCCTCGTCCAGCAGCCCGGCCAATTGCATGGTCAGCGTACTCGCCCCGCGCGTCCGGTTGCCGCGCAGATTGTTCCAGGCCGCGCTACCGGCGGCCTTCCAGTCCACCCCGGCATGTTCCGCGAATCGCTTGTCCTCGGAAACGACCACCGCGCGGACCAGCGCCGGGGAAATTTCCGCCAGCGGCGTCCAGCCCAGCCGCCGAACTTGGCGATCCACCCGCAACGCCTGCAACGGCCTGCCGTCGCGGGCCAGCAGCCAGGCTTCGGATGAGGTATAGGCGGCTTTGACTTCGGGGAGGGTCGGCAAGGCAAGGGCCGGCAGCGGTAGCGCGAACAGCGCCAACAAGGCGAGCAGGGCTGTAGGGTGCAATAAGCGAACGCGCATTGCACCAAGTCGTGAGCTTAAGGCGCTGCCGAAGAAGGAGATGATCGTTTGCATCCGGCGCAATGCCCGTTGGTTATTGTCCTACCGAGCTGGATGCCCGCCGGTTTTCGATTATCGGGCCGCTTTGTCGAACGGCACCGAATCGTCGTAGAGCGTTTCGGGGGCAATGTCTATTTCTCCTGGCCAGACCACCGTGCCGTATTCGACCCGAGCGCGTTCGAACAAAGCCGGTGTTGCCACACGATTCCAAGGCTTCATGGCAAGCAGCGGGCGCATATCGAATCGGCGGCGTTCGCCGTTCTTGAATTCGAGGTCAAGCTGGAACTCGGGGCGGGTCTGGACAGAAATCACGTCGATCAACATGGTCATCTTCACTGAAGTGGGGCAATGCGGAAAGGCTCGTTGCCGTTGACTGCCAGTTCCCTGTTAACAAGCAACTTTTGGGCTTAGGTAACCGACCAATCCATGCCACCCATGTTGCTCATGGAAACAACTTTAGGGTGTGCATCCACCGCACGCAGCAATTTACGAAGCTTTTGTTTGATATCTGCCAAATCAACGGCAGGACGGTGCTGCTGTGATTGCTCGATATGAGCAATTACCCGTAATGAAGTGCAATCCAGAATTGCTGCGGCCAGTTGCTGTTCCGCAGGAGCATTGGCTTTTAACTTGGCGGGCAACATGGCCGCCAATGTACATAGAACCTTGTTTGCAATAGCATCCGGGAGTTGCGATGGTTTTTCGGTATCGGGATGCCGATAGTTTTTTACTTCAATCAGGAAGGCTACGTTCGACGGCCCCAAAACAACCGCATCTACCGCCTTGATGCCGTCACTTTGTTTAACGAACTGATTACGGTAGAAAGACCACTCGTCGTATTTGCTGGCTTGCCAGCCTGGCGGAAAAGTGAAGGTCAACCCGTTGATGTTGAGCTGCGGCATACTCAATCTCCCATTGCCAAATATCGGTCAGATTGCTGCAAGCTTTCATCCAGTGACGTGATATCACCGATGTCGTCGAGACTAGCTCCCTGTAAAACAGAGACCCTATCTTCAGTCGACTGCAATCCAAAGTAGCGCACTCCAATTTTTTTCCTTTTGGGATCGGTTAGCAGGATTTCCAATTCGCGCATCAGAAATAGGCTATGGGTGGCGATAAACACCTGAATTCCCTGTGCTGCCAAATGGATGATGCTTTCCGCCACTGTTTTGATAAGCTTGGGGTTGAGGTTGGTTTCCGGCTCATCCCAAAACAGATAACCTTGTTCAAGCAATACTCCGGTGCTGATTAATCTCGCCAACATTGCCAGTTTGCGCACCCCCTCAGCAACCAGTGGCATCTCCATGCGCCCTTCGC
>CALMWM010000428.1 GCA_937873435.1 uncultured Gallionellaceae bacterium | reverse complement strand
GCCGTTAGCCGTCCGCGCGGCAACATTGGCGAGATGGGCGTTCTGGTGTAGGCTTTCCGCTCGGTCAGGTAACCTCACTACGCTGGAAACCGCATGAACCCCACCAGACAAATGGCCTTGTTGTCGATCGCCACCTCGGTCGTCACCATGGCGCTCAAATTCGCCGCGTATTTCCTTACCGGCTCGGTCAGCCTGTTTTCCGATGCGGCGGAATCGCTGGTGAACCTGACAGCAGGCCTGGTCGCCTTTGCCGCGCTGACCATTGCATCACGCCCTGCGGATGAGGATCACACTTACGGCCACGACAAGGCCGAATACTTCTCCAGCGGCGTGGAAGGCGCATTGATCATGGTAGCGGCGCTGACGATCATCTATGCCGCCGTCGAACGCTTTGCGCATCCTGCGGTACTGCATCAACTCGGCATCGGCCTGTTTATCTCGCTGCTCGCTGCCGGCGCCAATTTCGTCACGGCGCGCATTATGCTCAAGGTCGCCAATACACAAGATAGCATTACCCTGGAGGCCGATGCCCAGCACTTGCTGACCGATGTCTGGACGTCGGTCGGGGTGGTGGGCGGGCTGGCGGTGGTGATGTTCACTCCGCCAAGCTGGCAGATCCTCGACCCTATCATCGCAGTGATCGTGGCACTAAACATCGTCAAAACTGGGATCGATTTGATACGCCGCTCCTATAGCGGGCTGATGGATGTTGCCCTGCCGCCAGAGGAAATTGCCGCAATAGAAAACCTGGTGCGCGCTGAATTGCCCCCCGACTCCGATTTTCACGCGTTGCGCACGCGCAAGGCCGGGCCGCGCCGCTTCATCGATTTCCACCTGCTGCTGCCGGAACAAACAACGGTAAAGGCTTCCCACCAACTATGCGACCGCATCGAAGCCTCCATCGCACGTGGCTTAAACCGAACCTCGGTAACCATCCACGTCGAGCCCAAGGAAAGCCACCCCGCTCAGGGATAACAGTCCGCGTCATATGGCGCAAGCGTGCGTTATCGCACAACGCTGCAAATTCAACACATTGATTTACAGAGATTCTTTCCTGGCACGAGGCTTGCACACTTTACTTCGGTTTACGTTATGCAACCTTCCGGAAAGAAACTTAAATGAAAAATAAAATCCTGTTATCGCTCCCCGTAGCGACTTTGCTCGTTGGCAATGCTTTCGCCGCCGACACCGTTAAACCGGCGCGTCTCGAAGAAGTCGTGGTTACCGCGCCGATGATGCTGGAACCGCTGACGGTCGTTACGGATCCCAAGGCGCCGCGCCAGCCGATACCTGCGCATGACGGCGCGGATTACCTGAAAAATATTCCTGGCTTCTCGGTGATCCGCAAGGGCGGCACCGACGGCGATCCGGTGTTGCGCGGGATGGCGGCCTCCCGTCTGAATATTCTGCTCGACGGCGAGAATATCCTGGGCGGTTGCGGCAACCGCATGGACCCGCCGACGGCCTATATCTTCCCCGAATCTTACGACCGCGTCACCGTGATCAAAGGCCCGCAAAGCGTCCTGTACGGGCCGGGCAGTTCCGCCGGCACGGTGTTGTTCGAACGCACCATCAAGCGTTTCGATCAAGCCGGCTGGAAATTCAACGGCAGCCTGACCGCCGGCAGTTTCGGGCGTAACGACCAGGTCGCGGATATCCGCGCCGGTACGCCGGACTTTTATTTCCAGGGTGCCGGTACCCGTACCGATTCTGGCGATTACAAGGACGGCAACGGTCGTACCGTGCATTCCGCCTATACCCGCTGGAGCACTAACGCCGCAGTCGGCTGGACCCCGGACAACAATACCAGGCTGGAGCTATCCGGCGCGCACAGCGACGGCGAGGCGGCTTACGGTGACCGCAGTATGGACGGAGCCAAGTTTTCTCGCGATAACGTCGGACTGAAATTCGAGAAGAGCAAGATTTCGGCGCTGCTGGACAAAATCGAGGGTCAACTCTATTACAACTATGTCGATCACGTGATGGACAACTACACCCTGCGCCCGGTGGCCAGCGCAGCAGCTAAGATGGTCAACAATCCCGATCGCGAAACTACCGGCGGACGCGCTGCGGCTACGCTGAAGTTCTCAGACGCAACCAAGGCCACCCTGGGCGTCGATTTCCAGTCCAACATCCATACTCTGCGCACCAGCATGGGCGCCACGGCAGAGAGCTACACCAGCAAGCCACGCGCCGAGGATGCCAACTTCCAAAATTACGGGCTTTTTGGCGAGTTGAACCATTACCTGAGCCAACAGGATAAGCTGGTCGCTGGCCTGCGCGCCGACCACTGGAATGCCGAAGACAAACGGACCGCCGCGCAAAGCACCAAAGATGCTGCTGGGTTGATGTACACCTACACCAACCCGACTGCGGGGCAAAGCCGGGACACGACGCTCACCAGCAGTTTCGCGCGCTATGAACATGATCTCGTTACCAGCCCGACTACCTTGTACGCCGGTATTGGCCGTACCGAGCGTTTCCCCGACTACTGGGAACTGATTTCCGCCAACAAGGAAAGCGCCACCACCGGCAGCGCCTTCAACACCAACCCCGAGAAGACCACCCAGCTTGACGTCGGCGCGACTTATAACGCAGGTAGACTGACCGCCTCGGTTTCCGGCTTTTACAACAAGATCGGCGATTACATCATGGTCCAGTCTAAGGTGAACAAGACCTACATGGCCGGTGTAAGAAGCATCTCCATCGTCCGCAACGTAGACGCAACCACTTGGGGTGGAGAAGCTGGCGCTGCCTATGCGCTCAGCGACACCTGGAAAGTCGACGGCGCCCTTTCCTACGTGCGCGGCGACAACGATACCGATGGCACTGCGCTGGCGCAGTTGCCGCCACTGGAAGGTCGACTCGGGTTAAACTATGATAACAAGGTGTGGACTGTTGGCGCCCTGCTGCGCTTGGTATCGGAACAAACCCGCTACGACGCCAACAAAGGCAACATTGTCGGTCAAGACATCGGCAAGACTGGTGGCTTTGGCATCTTCTCCCTGAACGGCGGTTACCGCCCCAAGAAGGGTATGTTGGTTGCCGGCGGCATCGACAACTTGTTCGACAAGGCCTATGCCGAGCACATCAGCCGCGCCGGTGCGATGGTCTCCGGCTACGATCAGACGATCCGTATCAACGAACCAGGCCGCACGGTTTGGCTAAAGCTGAATGTCGCTCTCGACTGACCTTTAGAAAATTCTCAAGTGCTCGAAAGCCCGTCCTCGTGACGGGCTTTTTTGTTAGGCGGCAAGCTATGACGGTATAATATTTTTTTGCACAAATCGAGATCTGCAACGCATGGAACAGTACCACGGCACCACCATCCTTTCCGCCAGACGCGGCACCCAAGTTGCGATGGGAGGCGACGGCCAAGTGACACTTGGCAATCTGGTGATCAAGGCCACAGCGCGCAAAGTGCGCCGCCTTTACCACGACAGGATTCTCGCCGGGTTTGCCGGCGGCACGGCCGATGCCTTCACCTTGTTCGAGCGCTTCGAGGCCAAGCTGGAAAAGCATCAGGGGCACTTGCTGCGCAGTGCGGTGGAGTTGGCCAAGGACTGGCGTACCGACCGCATTCTGCGCCGCCTGGAAGCGATGCTGGCAGTCGCCGATCGCGAATGTTCATTGATCATCACCGGCAACGGCGATGTGCTGGAACCGGAATATGGCCTGGTGGCCATCGGCAGCGGCGGCGCTTATGCGCAATCTGCTGCGCGTGCCTTGCTCGAACACACCGAATTGCCGCCAGCGGAGATCGTCAAGAAGTCACTGACCATTGCAGCAGACTTGTGCATTTACACCAACCAGAATCATATAATCGAAACCCTCGATTAATGCCATGACCCAAATGACCCCACAGGAAATCGTCCATGAACTGGACAAACACATCATCGGCCAGCAAGCTGCCAAAAAAGCCGTCGCTATCGCGTTGCGCAACCGCTGGCGGCGTCAGCAGGTCGCGGAACCGTTGCGCCAGGAAATCACCCCAAAAAACATCCTGATGATAGGCCCTACCGGCGTTGGCAAGACCGAGATTGCGCGCCGCCTGGCGAAGCTTGCCAATGCACCGTTCATCAAGGTAGAGGCGACCAAGTTTACCGAGGTGGGTTACGTCGGGCGCGATGTCGATTCGATCATCCGCGACTTGGTAGAAATGTCGATCAAGCAGACGCGCGAACAGGAAACCCGCAAAGTGCGCCACCGCGCCGAGGAAATGGCGGAAGAGCGCGTACTAGATGCGCTGCTGCCGCCGCCGCGCGATGCAGGTTGGGGGTCGGAACCCGATCGCAGCACGGACGAAAACGCCACTCGCAGTAAATTTCGCAAGATGCTGCTCGAAGGCACTTTGCACGACAAGGAAATCGACATTGAAGTCGCAGCGATGCAGGCTCACATGGAAATCCTTGCTCCCCCGGGAATGGAGGATCTCACCTCGCAAATCCAGGGAATGTTCCAAAACATGGGCAGCAATCGTACTAAAACACGCAAGCTGAAAATTGCAGAGGCACTTAAGCTGCTCACCGAGGAAGAAGCGCTTAAATTGGTCAACGACGAGGAGATGAAATTCCAAGCAGTTTCCAATGTCGAGCAGAACGGTATCGTGTTCCTTGATGAGATCGACAAGATTACCAGTCGTTCTGAATCTTCCGGCTCCGATGTGTCGCGCCAAGGCGTACAGCGTGACCTGCTGCCGCTTGTCGAAGGCACAACAGTTACCACCAAGTACGGCATGATAAAGACCGATCATATTCTGTTCATTTGTAGTGGTGCGTTTCACCTCGCAAAACCATCCGATTTGATCCCTGAACTACAGGGCCGCTTGCCGATCCGGGTTGAATTGGATTCCTTAAGCGTGGCCGACTTCGAGCAAATCCTTACCAACACCGATGCCTGTCTTACACGTCAGTATCAGGCTTTGCTCGAAACCGAAAATGTTCAGCTAGATTTTCTTCCCGATGCAGTTAGGCGGCTTGCGGAAATCGCGTTCGACGTCAACGAAAAAACCGAAAACATCGGTGCACGGCGTCTCTATACCGTAATGGAAAGATTGCTAGAGGAAATCTCTTTCGAAGCCGGTAAATTCAGCGGTGAAGTCGTGATCATCGATGCTGGCTATGTTGACGGTCGCCTGAAGGAATTAGCGAAGAGCGAAGATCTGGCGCGTT
>CALMWM010000427.1 GCA_937873435.1 uncultured Gallionellaceae bacterium | reverse complement strand
CGAACCGCCCGGCTGGATCACCGCAACGATGCCCGACTTGGCTGCGGAATCGATACCGTCGCGGAACGGGAAAAAGGCGTCGCTGGCCATCACCGAGCCGTGAACTTCCAGCTTGGCATGTTCGGCCTTGATCGCGGCGATACGCGCGGAATTGATACGGCTCATCTGACCGGCGCCGACGCCGATGGTCATCTTGTCGCTGGCGTAAACGATGGCGTTGGATTTGACGAATTTGGCCACGCGCCAGGCGAACAGCAGGTCGGACATTTCCGCTTCGGTCGGAGCGCGCTTGGTCACCACCTTGAGTTCGTTGTACAAGGCCAGATCGGCTTCCTGCACCAGCAACCCGCCATTGACCCGCTTGAAATCGAGACGCTGGCCGGGTTCCTTGGGCCACTGGCCGCATTCCAGCAAACGCACGTTCTTTTTCGCCGCGACGATCTCGATGGCTGCTTGCGAAACCTTGGGCGCGATAATCACTTCGACGAATTGGCGCTCGACGATGGCATGGGCGGTTTCGCCATCCAGCTCGCCGTTGAAGGCGATGATGCCGCCGAAAGCCGACTCGGGATCGGTCTGATAGGCGCGATCATAAGCTTCGAGAAGGTTCTTGCCGTAAGCGACGCCGCAAGGATTGGCATGTTTAACGATCACGCAGGCCGGCGCCGCATCGAACTGCTTGACGCATTCAAGCGCCGCGTCGGCGTCGCCGATGTTGTTGTATGACAGTTCCTTGCCCTGCAGTTGGCGGGCGGTGGCGATGCTCGCCTCGTTCTTTTCCGTCGTGGCGACGTAAAACGCCGCATTCTGGTGCGGGTTCTCGCCATAGCGCATGGTCTGCGCCTTGTTGAACTGGAGATTGAAGGTGCGCGGGAAGCCTGCCGGCTTGCCGTTTTCGACGATCGCGCCGAAGTAGTTGGCGATTGCACCGTCGTAGGCGGCGGTATGTTCGAAGGCCTTCACCGCCAGCGAAAAACGCGTGGCATCGCCCACCGCGCCGCCGTTGGCGGCCATTTCCGCGAGTACCGTCGGATAGTCAGCAGGGTCGGTAAGGATGGTGACGAAGGCGTGGTTCTTCGCCGACGAGCGCACCATTGCCGGCCCGCCGATGTCGATGTTCTCGATCGCGTCTTCCAGCGTGCAGCCGGGCTTGGCCACGGTTTCGCGGAAGGGGTAGAGATTGACGCACACCAGGTCGATGTAGGGCAGGCTGTGCTTCTCCATCGCGGCAATGTGTTCCGGCAAATCGCGGCGCGCGAGGATGCCGCCGTGGACTTTCGGGAGCAGGGTTTTCACCCGGCCGTCGAGCATTTCGGGAAAGCCGGTGTAATCGGCAACCTCGATGACGGTCAAGCCGGCATCGCGGATGGCTTTGGCGGTGCCTCCGGTTGAAAGGAGTTCGACGCCTTGTTGCGAAAGGGCGCGGGCGAAGTCGATCAGGCCGGTTTTGTCGGATACGCTGAGGAGTGCGCGCTGGATGGCTGCCATATTATTTAATCCCGTGTTCGTTTATTTTCTTGCGCAAGGTGTTGCGGTTCAAGCCGAGAATTTCGGCGGCTTTGGTCTGATTGCCCTGGACATGGTTCAGAATGAATTGCAGCAGGGGTTTTTCGACGTGATTAATGACCATGTCATATACCGCGCTGGGTTTTTCCCCATCGAGGTGACGGAAATAATCGTCCATGGATTTCCAGACGCAGGCAGCCAATTCGTTTTCGTTGATCATGCTGCCAGTAACTCCCCGAATGTATGATTATTTCCTACTTCCATCGCCGCGCTGAACAGCTGGTCGATGGCTTGCAATTGTTCGCGGCTGCTTTGCAACTGGTTCATGGCGTGGCGAAACGCCGCAGAATCGGGCAATCCTTTGGTGTACCAGGAAATATGCTTGCGCGCGATCCTGGTTCCCGCCACTTCGCCGTAAAACTCGTACAGGTCGTGCATATGCTCGACCAGTATGCTGCGGATTTCCGCCACACCGGGTTTGGGTAATAATTCGCCAGTCGCAAGGTAGTGCGAAATTTCTCGGAATATCCATGGACGTCCCTGAGCTGCGCGCCCGATCATGATGGCATCGGCACCAGTGGCATCGAGCACCTGGCGGGCTTTTTGCGGCGTGGTAATGTCGCCGTTGGCGATCACCGGGATCGCAATACTGGCCTTGACCTCGGCTATCGTCTCATACTCCGCCTCACCTGAATAACCATCGGCACGCGTGCGCCCATGCAGCGCCAGAGCCCGGATCCCGGAATTTTCGGCGATGCGCGCTACCGACAATACATTTTTGTTGTCGCGATCCCAGCCGGTGCGGGTTTTCAAAGTCACCGGCACCTCCACCGCATCGACCACCGCCTCCAGGATACGGCCGATCAATGCCTCGTCTTTAAGTAGTGCCGAACCGGCCATGACGTTGCAGATTTTTTTCGCCGGGCAGCCCATATTGATGTCGATGATCTGGGCGCCGCGATCCACGTTATAGCGGGCGGCTTCCGCCAGCATCGCCGGGTTGCTGCCGACGATCTGCACCGACACCGGCCCCGGCTCGCCGGCATGGTTGGCACGGCGCTGGGTCTTGGCACTGCCGTAAAGCAGGGAATTCGACGCCACCATTTCGGATACCGCCATCCCAGCCCCCATGCGCCGACACAACTGGCGGAAAGGGCGGTCGGTCACGCCCGCCATGGGGGCAACGACTAGATTGTTCAGGGAGTGGGAACCGATTTGCATGCCGCTATAATTCTTTTGACCAAGAGGCACATTGTAATCCGAAACCCTCACCCAGAAAAAGTGTTGAAAGTGCGTAACAACATATTTGTTGCATCGACGACTCGCTATCGCGCTTATTCGCTTTTGGGATTGTGGTAAATTGATACGCAATACTCAAGTTCAAAGAACAAGGCGTCTGATAGAGGTGCTGACATGATGGGTTGGATGAAAAAGCTTAACCGACGCGCGCTTCTAGTGGCTGTATCAGTCACGATTATTTCCATAGCTGTCGCCGAAATTGCTTATACAACCGGCATGGCCGATTTGGCTGAAACCGCTTATTCAGATCTCTGGCATCGCTTGAGCGGTGTGCGCCATACACCCGAACACGTCGCTTTAGTGGTTGTTGACGATCAGTCATTGCTGGAACACAGTGACGATCCGCTGGTTTTCTGGACCCCCTATATCGCCCAGGCATCGAGTGTTTTACGCCAGATCGGTGCGAAGATCGTCGGGCTCGATTTTTTGTTCGCGATTAGTCCGGAAAGCTGGTTACGCAAGATGAACTTGCCGGAAAGCGACCTGAGTCGAACATTCGACATTCCTTTTCGCAACGAAATAAATTCCGGAAAGCTAGTGTTGGTTGGGTCGCGCCTGATAAACATGAGCAGAGATCATGACGATTTTTTGCTACCGCACCCCGACTACTTGCTGGCAATCCCCGATTTCAACCTAACCGCGAGTATCGGCCTGGCGGATTTGCCAGCCGACAGTGATGGTAATGTACGCAATTTTAGTACGGCGCCGGAGCTGCGTGAATCTCCCGACATGGCTGGGCAACCTCTTCCGCGCTTGACCCTGGGGACACTGCTGGCGGTTCGCGCCACTAACCAGGAACCTCTGGCCGAAGGTTGGCAA
>CALMWM010000426.1 GCA_937873435.1 uncultured Gallionellaceae bacterium | reverse complement strand
TCGCTGCCATGGTGGCAGCAGCCGTGCATTCCAGCCATGCCGGCGTCCATTTGCATGGACATCTCATGGGTCGCCGGCTGTCCGTGATCCAGCGCCATGACGCCCGCAGCCAACCCTTGCAGCGGCAGGCAGGCAATCAGCAACAGCAGGATCAGTTTACGTAGCGGGGCAGACATGAGCCAATTCTAATCCTATTGGGTTGGCAAGCGCAAACGCTCGGAAATCCAATCCCGCAAGGGGGCTATTGTTCCTCAGCTGGTTTTTCCGGGGCAGGCGGCAGGAACAGCGCGGCGAGCGGTTTTTTCGGTTTTTTCGCGTCGGACTTGGCGCGCGACGGATAGGCGGCTTCCAGCGGGGAGGGCAACGCTGTTGCTGGCTGGTAGGGCTGGGAAAAATCGAAGGAGCCGGGCGGCGGTTGTTTGTGGCGCAGGTTCGGTTCGCTTCTTCTGCCGCGCTCGCTACGTTCCCCGCGTTCTCCCCGCTCGGGCCGGTCGCCGCGTTCGCGCGATTCGGCGGAGCGGCGCGGCGGCGGGATGGCGATGGCGGAATTGATTTCGAAGCCGGGGATGGTTTGCGTGGGGATGGTGCGTTTCAGCATGTGCTCGATGGCGGCCAGCAGTTTCAGTTCTTCCTCGCACACCAGCGAAATCGCATCGCCTTCGCTGCCGCCGCGTCCGGTGCGGCCGATACGGTGGACGTAGTCTTCCGGCACATGCGGCAATTCGAAATTGACCACGTGCGGCAACTGGTCGATGTCGATACCGCGCGCGGCTACGTCGGTGGCGACCAGCACGCGCACTTCGCCGTCCTTGAAGGCTTTCAGCGCCTCGGTACGCTGTTGCTGGCTCTTGTCGCCGTGGATGGCGGTGGCGGTGATGCCGTCGCGCTCCAGTTGCAGCGCCAGCTTGCCCGCGCCCTGCTTGGTGCGGCAGAACACCAGTACTTGTTTCAAGTCGTTCGATTTGACCAGGTGCGCCAGCAATTCGCGTTTGCGCGCCATATCCACCGGGTAAACCACCTGTGTGACGGTTTCGGCGGCGGTGTTGTGTTTCTCCGCTTCGATCAGGATCGGGTCCTTGAGCAGGCGGTCGGCGAGCTTTTTGATGTCGTCGGAGAAGGTCGCGGAAAACAGCAGGCTTTGGCGCTTGGCCGGCAGCATGCCGAGGAGCCGCGTGATGTCGGGGAGGAAGCCCATGTCCAGCATCCGGTCGGCTTCGTCGAGCACCAGGATTTCCACTTGCGAAAAATTCACCGATTTCTGTTGCACGTGATCGAGCAGGCGTCCCGGCGTGGCGACCAGGATTTCCACCCCACGGCGCAATTCGGCGATCTGCGGGTCGATGCTGATGCCGCCGTAGACCACGGTGGAGCGCAAGGGCAGGTGTTTTCCGTAAGTCTGGACGCTTTCGGCGACTTGCGCCGCCAGTTCGCGGGTGGGAACTAGGATTACCGCGCGGATCGGGTGTTTCGCCGGAGAGGTGCCGGTGTTGGCATAGGCACTCAGGCGTTGCAGCAGCGGCAGGGTGAAACCGGCGGTTTTGCCGGTGCCGGTCTGCGCGCCGCCCATCACGTCGTGTCCTTGCAGGACGACGGGAATGGCCTTGGCCTGGATCGGCGTCGGCTCGGTGTATCCTTGATCGGCGATCGCCTTGAGTAGTTCCGGGATAAGCCCGAGCGATTCGAAAGACATGCGTACGTACTCCTGATAACTTTAGCTGTTGGTGCGTTAGCTGGCGGAAAAGACCGTGACGAAGTGAATGGCGACGGGATTGTCGGCATTCACTTCCTCGCCCAGGCAAAAATAGCCGCGCGGCGGAAGATAATGTTCTCCGCGCTGGACCTTGAATTTGGGGCCGGTTTCGGGAAAGACGAAAGTGCCGTTGGTGCTTTCGTCGATCAGAAAAATGCCGCCCTTGCGGAATTCCAGCCGCCCGTGCCGACGCGAGGCCATGCTGCTGTCGCTGACGATGTCGTTGGCGTCTTCGCGCCCGAAGGTAATCAGAGGGTGCTCGCCGTACAGCACCATTTCCTTGTTGGCCTGCGCTTGTTCCATGTTGGCTTGCGCTTGCCGCCAACGCAGGCGTACCTTCTTGCCGGTGCGGTCGGCCACGGAGGCCAGGCGGGTAGCCTCTTCAGCCTTGGGCAGCGGCGGGGGAACGATCTCGAACACGCGCACGCCGGTCTTGCCGTCGGGCGTGCCGAACTTGACTTCATGCTTGCTCGACAGGTTTGCCGCGGTTTCCTGGGTGGTGACGATCTGCCCGGCAGCAGCTTTCACCAGTTCGCGCACCGCGGCGGAAACGGCCTGGGTGTGGGCTTCCTTGGCATCCATGCCGGCGGCCAGCTGGCAAATGCACATCCGGGCGATCTGGCGGGCGGGATCTTTGCCGGAATAGTCGCAGCGCATCATCGCGATTGCCGCTTCTGCCGCGATGTTCGGGTCGCCCAGGGTGCAGACAATTTTTTTGCCGACGGCGTTGATGTGGTTGCCGCCATGCTCGCCGACTATCGCGTCGAAGCGCTTGACGACTTCGGCGGCATCGTAGGGCTGACCGCTGTCCAGCAGTTCGATCAGCAGTATGGTTTTGGTATTGCTTGCAGGCATAGGCTACGCATTATAGGCGCAAAGAATTAACTGAGCCAGATCAACGATGCCATACGACCGGTTGTATGGTCGCGGCGGTAGGAAAAAAACCGTTCCTGGTCGCGGTAAGTGCAATATTCGCCGCCGCTGATTTGTGAAATGCCGGTCTGCATTAATCTGAGACGCGCCAGTCGATACAGATCTGCCAGCCATTTGCCGTTGCCGAGGGTGCTGAATGCAGCTGCCGCGCCGGAATCTTGGGCGAGGAAGGTTTCCCGGACTTCCGCGCCGACTTCGAACGCGGCCGGGCCGATGGCCGGGCCTAGCCAGGCCATCAGCGTCGCGGGATCGGCGTGCATCGCCGCGACCGTGGCCTCGATCGCCCCGCCGGCCAAGCCGCGCCAACCGGCATGGGCGGCCGCGACCACCGTACCTTGCCGGTCGCACAGCAAAATCGGCAGGCAATCGGCGGTGAGCACGGCGCAGACTTTATTCGCGCGGCGCGCGACGCTGGCATCGGCTTCGGGTATGCCTGCCGCCGTATCGGCATCGGCGACGTTGACGGTATGCACCTGCTTCAGCCACAGCGGCTCGGCGGGCAGATAAGCGCGCAGCAGGGAGCGGTTTCGCGCCACGATCAACGGGTCGTCGCCGACGTGGTCGCCCAGGTTGAAACTGGCGTACGGCGCGCTGCCGATGCCGCCGTTGCGGGTGGTGCTGAGGGTGCGGACGTTAGGGGGGGCCGGCCAGTCGGGGGTGATCCAGTCGCTATTGCTCACTGCGCAAGATCTCGATCAGCGCCGCCATATCGGCGGGGATTTCGGCGCGCCATTCCATGAATGCCTGGCTGACCGGGTGGATCAGCCCGAGCCGGGCGGCGTGCAGCGCTTGCCGCCCGAATTTCTTGACGGCATCGCGCACCGCAGGCGTGGCGGCAACCGGTTTGCCGCCGTACACTGGGTCGCCCGCCAGAGCGTGGCTGATGGATTGCATGTGGACGCGGATCTGGTGGGTGCGCCCGGTTTCCAGGCGACATTCGATCAGGGTGTGGGCGGCGTAGTGTTCCAGCGCGCGGTAGTGGGTGACGGCCGGCTTGCCGTTGGGGACGATGGCCATTTTGGTGCGATGCACCGGATGGCGTCCGAGGTCGGCTTCCACCGTGCCTTCGTGATCGACGATGCCTTGCGCCACCGCCAGGTATTCGCGCTTCACCGTGCGCGCCTGCAATTGGCGCACCAGGTCGGTTTGCGCGGTGAGGGTCTTGGCGACCACCAGCAATCCGCTGGTGTCCTTGTCCAGGCGATGGACGATCCCGGCGCGTGGAATGCCGCTGAGTTGCGTGGCGTGATGGAGCAGCGCGTTGAGCATGGTACCTTCCCAGTTGCCGCTGCCGGGATGGACGACCAGCCCGGCCGGTTTGTCGATGACGATCAGGGTGTCATCTTCGAAAACGATGTCGAGGGCGATATCCTGCGCTGTGAAAGCACTTTCGACGGAGGAGGCCTGCGGTTCGACCTGCACGGATTCGCCGCCCCATACCGTCTGCTTGGTGGTGGCGCTTTTCCCATCGACCGTGACCAGTTCCTGTTTGATCCATTCCTGCAGGCGGCTGCGCGAATATTCCGGCAATAATTTCTGCAAGGCCTGGTCGAGGCGCAATCCGGCCAGATCGAAGGGAATGACCAGATGGAGTTGCTCTGGCTTTGGGTTATAATCGGGCAAAATATTTTGGGGTTGCGTCATGAAGCGTAGTTTAGCGTTAATTTTCCTGCTGTGGCTAAGTGGCTGCGGCTTGTTGCCGGAAGTGCAGGACGAAACCAGGGGCTGGTCGGCGCAAAAGCTCTATTCCGAAGCCAAGTCGCAAATGGATGAAGGCGGCTACGAGAAGGCGATTAAATATTTCGAGTCGCTCGAAGCGCGCTATCCCTATGGACGATATGCGCAGCAGGCTCAGCTCGAAGTCGCCTACGCCTATTACAAGAGCAGCGAGCCGGTTTCCGCGGTGGCTGCCTGCGACCGCTTCATCAAGCTCCACCCCAATCATCCCAACGTCGATTACGCTTTCTACCTGAAGGGCCTGGTCAATTTCAACGAGGATCTCGGCCTTCTTGGCGCCATCGCCAGCCAGGACATGTCGGAGCGCGATCCCAAGGCCGCGCGCGAATCCTTCGAATCGTTCAAGGAACTGGCGAATCGCTTTCCCGACAGCAAATATGCGCCGGATGCGGTGGCCCGCATGAAATACCTGGTCAATGCGCTGGCTTCCCAAGAGGTCCACGCGGCGCGTTATTACTTCAAGCGCGGTGCCTATGTGGCGGTGGTCAACCGCGGCCAGTACGTGTTGCAGCATTACCCCCAGGCGCCTGCGGCTGAAGAAGCGCTGGTGTTGATGGTGAAAGCCTACGATGCGATGGGAATGGCCGATCTGCGCGACGATACCATGCGCGTGGTGCAGAAAAATTTCCCCAACAGCAAGTATCTCAATGGCGCCGTCAAGGAAGGTTCGCCTTGGTGGAAGCTTTGGTAGGGAAGTAGAGAAGCATACCCGAGAGCCTCGCGAGGCTGTCGGGTATGGGCGCAAGAGATATTCCGTCGCTACTGCGCCAGATAGGGCATGTAGTCCCGGTCCACCGTTAAAACGTGGTGTTCGATCCAATCCTTGAGAAACTGGCAAAGACTCTCGGCATCGACGCCGGCCTCGCCGTTTTCCAGTGCGCCGATCAGAGCCTCGGTCTTTTTCAGCAAATCCTTGTGCAATAGCTTGTGTTCGGCCAGCCTTGGGTAGCCGGCCTGTTCCAGCATTCCTTCTTCCTCGGCGAAATGAAAGCGGGTGTATTCCAGCAAGGCCGACAGGATATTCCATAACGATTCATATTCGTTGAGCGGGTCACCGCCGATGGCGCCGTATGCCTGGTCAATCAGCGAGAACAATTCCTGATGTTGCTGGTCGATAAGCGGGTTGCCGACGCTGAAACGCTCATTCCATGCGATGTAGGCCATCAGATTGCCGCTTCGTCGGTTTCTCCGGTACGGATGCGTACCACCTGCTCAACCGAGGTGACGAAAATCTTGCCGTCGCCGATTTTGCCGGTGCGTGCCGACTTGACGATGGTGTCGATGGCGGTTTCTACCTGGGTAGTGGCCACCACCAGTTCCAGTTTGACCTTGGGCAAAAAATCCACCACGTATTCCGCGCCGCGGTAAAGCTCGGTATGCCCCTTTTGGCGCCCGAATCCCTTGACTTCGGTTACGGTCAAGCCGGTAATGCCGATATCCGACAACGCTTCGCGTACTTCGTCGAGCTTGAACGGTTTGATGATCGCTTCGATTTTTTTCATGCTTGGCTCCAGGGATAGTTAAGTGATTATTGTGCCCACGGCTTGTAGCGCGAGGTGATGGGGTAGCGCCGGTCCTTGCCGAAACCGCGCGGCGTGATGCGCACGCCGACGGGGGCCTGACGGCGCTTGTATTCGTTGAGGTCGATCAGTTTGATCACGCGGCGCACGTCATGAACGCTGTACCCTTGGGCGATGATGTCGTGCGGGCAGACATCGTGCTCGACATAGGCTTCCATGATTGCATCGAGTATTTCATAGGGCGGCAGCGAATCCTGGTCGGTCTGGTCGTGGCGCAGTTCGGCGGTCGGGCTGCGCGTGATGATCCGTTCGGGAATGACCGTGCTCAAGTTGTTGCGATAATTCGCCAAACGGTAGACCAGGGTTTTCGGCACGTCCTTGAGGGCTGAAAAGCCGCCGGCCATGTCGCCGTACAGCGTGGCATAACCCACCGCCATTTCGCTCTTGTTGCCGGTGGTCAGGACGATGGCACCGTATTTGTTGGACAGCGCCATCAGCAAGGTACCGCGTATGCGCGCCTGGATGTTTTCCTCGGCGGTGTCGAAAGGCAGCCCCTTGAATTCAGCCGCCAATGTGTTGAGAAAGGTGTCGAAGACCGGCTTGATGGGGATTTCGCTATAGCGGACGCCCAGCATCCCGGCCATTTTGCGCGCATCCTGGAGGCTGATGTCGGCAGTGAATTCGGACTGCATCATGACGGCCTGGACGCGCTGCGCGCCCAGGGCATCCACCGCAATCGCCAGCGTCAACGCCGAGTCGATGCCGCCGGACAACCCCAATACCACGCCGGGGAAACCGTTTTTATCGATGTAGTCCTTTACGCCCAGGCACAGCGCCCGGTAAACATTGGCTTCGATGGGGAGCGCTGCGACGGGAGCGCCATTACGTGGAACGCCATCTTCCAGGGTGACGAAGCCCAACGCTTCTTCAAAGATGGGAAGTTGCTCGACCAGGCCTCCTTTGGCATCCATGACAAACGATGCGCCGTCGAACACCAGTTCGTCCTGTCCGCCCACCAGGTTGGCGTAGACTATCGGAATGCCGCATTCGCCGATGCGCTCGCGGATGACCTGGTAGCGCGAATCCTGCTTGTTCATGTGGTAGGGGGAGGCATTCAGTACCAGCAGAATGTCGGCGCCGGCGGCGCGGGCGGCAGTAGCCGTGCCTTCCTCCCAGATGTCGGCGCAGATGTTGACGCCGAAATTCAGCCCGCCTTCCTGGAATATGCATGCTTCGTTTCCGGGGTGGAAATAGCGAATCTCGTCGAAGACAGAATGATTTGGCAGTTTCTGCTTGCGGTAGGTGGCGACGACTTTGCCGTCGCGCAGCACCGAAGCGGCGTTGTAGCGCTGTTCCCCGGATTGGATAGGGTGGCCGACGATGGCGGTGATGCCGTGTATTTGTGCTGCCAGGCGATACAAGGCGTGGTCGCAGGCGGTATAAAATCCGTCGCGCAACAGCAAGTCTTCCGGGGGGTAGCCAGTCAACGCCAATTCCGGGGTAAGCAGAATGGCGGCGCCCTGCTCTTTGGCGCGCAGCGCGTAATCGAGAATCTTCGCGGTATTTCCCGCGAGATCGCCGACGGTGCAGTTGATTTGAGCGATGGCGATTTTCATCCGATTATTCTACCGCAGGTCGCACGGAAATGGGGTGGCTGAAACCTCCAGAGTCTAGGAAGAATCCGGGGGTAGCGCCGACATCCACTAGTTGCCAGCCTCTGATTCGGGGGAGATGAGAGGTGATAAGCGGAAATCTACCCGGCAATACGATTAATCCGCAGCAGCGAGCGTGAAGCGGAAGTGAGCGCCTTGTCCTTCGCTGGATTCCACCCATATATTCCCGTTGTGGACTTCCGCTACCTTGCGGCAGATCGCCAGGCCGATGCCGCTACCTTGATAGCGGCCTCTGTCGTGCAAGCGTGTGAAAGGGTCGAAAATTTGTTTGGCGTAAGCGGGAGCGATGCCGATTCCGTTGTCTTGCACACCGAACAACCAGTGCCCGTCTTCCTTTATGGCGGTGATACGGATCACGGGGCGTTCATCGTTATATTTCAGAGCATTGCCGATCAGGTTCTGGTAAAGCGCGATGAGCAGAGCGGAATCCCCGGTTACTTCCGGCAAGGCATCGCGCTCGATATGGGCCTGCTTTTCCTC
>CALMWM010000425.1 GCA_937873435.1 uncultured Gallionellaceae bacterium | reverse complement strand
TGCGCTCCATCGTACGTCCGATCCAGACGGCGATCGGCCATTTCGACCGTATCTCCGAAGGCAAACTGACCAACGAGATCGATATTTCCGGACGTGACGAAGTCGGCGTATTGCTCAACGGCTTGGCCGGGATGCAGGTGCACCTCAAGGTCATGCTCGACGAGATCATGCTGTCGGCCAATGCTATCGAGAGTGGGTGCCAACAGCTCAATTCTCAGATGTTCGAGGTGGTCGAGCACTCCGACCATCAGCGCGACAAGGTGATGCAGGTGAGCGCGGCGATGGAGGAAGTCAGCCAGTCGGTGTCGGAGGTAGCGGATAGCGCCGAGCATACCGCCGTTGCTGCGGTGAGTTCGCAATCCATCGTTTCCGACAGTACCTGCCAGATGGCGAAAAGCATGGATGCCACCTCGCGCGTAGTGGAAGCAGTGCAGTCTTCGAGCGCCACGATCAGCGATCTCAATCAGGCGATTCAACGTATCGGCGAAGTTACCCAAACCATCAAGGAAATCGCCGACCAGACCAATCTGCTGGCGCTCAATGCGGCTATCGAGGCGGCGCGCGCAGGTGAGCAGGGGCGCGGTTTCGCAGTGGTGGCGGACGAGGTGCGCAAGCTTGCCGAACGCACCACCAATAGCACTGCCGATATTTCTCAGACGGTGCATGATATCCAGAATGCCACCCGCACCGCAGTGCATTCGATGGATCAGGCGGTGAAGGAGGTCGAGGACGGTATCGGCCTGCTCAAGGCGAGCGGCAGCAGCTTGAATCAGATTACCTCGACCAGCAATCAGGTGACCGACATGTCGCAGCATATCGCTGCAGCCGCCAAGCAACAGTCGGTGGCAACCGACGAGGTGGCGCGCAACATGGAGCAGATATCCTCGCTGATCGAGAACAACACCGACGCGGCGCAACAGGCGTGGCGCGCCACCGAGGATCTGGCGAAAACCGCCGAGGAATTGCGCGTGTTGGTGCGCTACTTCGAAGTGGTCAAGAAATAGCCGAGGCCTCAGCCGAAAATTTAATACTTAAAATACCGGCAATGGGCGAAGACCCTCGGGAGGTTTCATCATTGGAGAACATGAATGTTCGGTTCGCATCATAAGCATCGCGCGCAGCAATTCGAGTCGCAACTCGCCCAGCAAATTCAGGAAAACCAGCGCTTGCAAGACTCGCTGGAGAGCCAGTCGCTGAAAAGCCAATCGCTTGAGGCGCAAGTTGCCGAGATGCGCACCGAGATCGACAAGTGCGCACGGATTTACCATACCCTGCAATCCTTCGGCGATTCCTTCCTGGAAATCCAGCGCTCTCAATTGATGATCGCCAACAAGATGAAGGGCGAGAAATCCAGCGCCATCGAGGCGGCGGCGGTATCCGCGACCAATCGCAGTGCAATGGCGAAGATCAGCGAAAATCTCCAGGTCATGTCCGAGGACACCCGAACCACTGCCCAGAATGTCGACGTGTTAAGCGAGCGCGCCAGCCAGATCGGCGGCATCGTCCAGTTGATCAAGGAAATTGCCGATCAGACCAATTTGCTGGCGCTCAATGCCGCCATCGAGGCCGCGCGCGCCGGAGAACAGGGGCGCGGTTTCGCGGTGGTGGCGGACGAGGTGCGCAAGCTGGCCGAGCGTACCGGCAAGGCAACCAGCGAGATTTCCGGCCTGGTTAACAGTATCCAGTCGGAAACAAACCAGGCCAAGGTGCAGATGGAACATTGGGCGGAGAAATCCCGCTCGTTCAGCGAGGAGGGCAATGCCGCTACCGACAGTATGCAGGGCTTGTTCACGTTGTCGCACAAAATGGAGGGCACGATCGCTGCCAGCGCCTTGCGCAGTTTCGTCGAGGTGGCGAAGATCGACCACCTGGTGTTCAAGTTCGAGATTTACAAGATTTTCATGTGCCTGTCGCAGAAGACCGTCGGGGATTTCGCCGATCACAGCCATTGCCGCTTGGGCAAGTGGTACTACGATGGAGAAGGGCATGATTGCTTTTCCAAATTACCTGGTTACCGGGAAATGGAAGTGCCGCATAAAACTTTCCACGATAGCGGCCTCACGGCTATTCGTTATTTCAATGACGGCGAATACGTCAGGGGATTTTCCGCTATCGACGAGATGGAAAAGGCCAGCATGGAAGTGCTGAGCAACCTGGAGAGAATAGCGCTCAGCGGCGAAAGCGATAGCAGTCTACTTTGCCATTCCTAGATTGGGAGTACGGGCCTTCCTCGGTGAAATTGCGGTAATCCTGCGATCTCACCGGGGAAAATAGCTGAATTTCAGCCCGCCAGTTTTTTCTTGAGGATCTCGTTGACCTGAGCCGGATTAGCCTTGCCCTTGCTGGCCTTCATGGTCTGGCCGACCAGGGCGTTGAAGGCTTTCTCCTTGCCGGACTGGAATTCGGCGACCATCCCGGGATTGGCGGCGAGCACTTCGTCGACGATCTTCTCGATCGCCCCGCTGTCGGACACCTGCTTTAATCCCTTGGCTTCGATGATTACGTCGGCATCGCCTTCGCCTGCCCACATCGCGGCAAAGACTTCCTTGGCGATCTTGCCGGAGATGGTGCCGTCCTGGATGCGCTTCATCAGGCCGGCGAATTGGGCGCTGGCAATCGGGCTTTCGGCGATGTCCTTGCCTTCCTTGTTGAGTGTGGCGGAAAGCTCGCCGATGACCCAATTGGCGACCAGCTTGTTGTCGCCGGCCAGCGTCTTGGCAGACTCTTCGAAATAACTGCTCAAGTCGCGCGAAGCGGTCAGGATAGTGGCATCGTAGACCGGCAAGCCGTAGTCGGCCACGAAACGGTCGCGTTTGGCCTGAGGCAATTCCGGCAGGGTGAGGCGCGCAGTCTCGATGAAGGCCTCGTCCACCACCAGCGGCAGCAGGTCGGGGTCAGGGAAATAACGGTAATCGTTGGCTTCTTCCTTGGAGCGCATCGAGCGCGTCTCGTCGCGATCGGGGTCGTACAGCCGGGTTTCCTGGACGATGCGGCCGCCGCTCTCGATGACGTCGATCTGGCGCTGCACTTCGTGGTCGATGGCTTTTTCGAGGAACTTGAAGGAGTTGAGGTTCTTGATTTCGCAACGCGTGCCGAGTTTGTCCGTGCCTTTCGGACGTACCGAGACGTTGGCGTCGCAGCGGAACGAGCCTTCCTGCATGTTGCCGTCGCAAATGCCGATCCAGCGCACCAGCGAATGCAGCGATTTGGCGTAGGCCACGGCTTCCGCGCTGCTGCGCATGTCGGGCTCGGTGACGATTTCCAGCAGCGGCGTGCCGGCGCGGTTCAGGTCGATGCCGGTCATGCCGTGGAAATCTTCGTGCAGCGACTTGCCGGCATCTTCTTCGAGGTGGGCGCGGGTGATGCGGACCTCTTTTTCATAGGCCTGTCCCGAAGCAGGGCTTACCTGAACCCGGAGTGTTCCTCCCTCGGCCACGATCGGCAGTTCGAGCTGGCTGATCTGGTAGCCTTTGGGTAAATCGGGGTAGAAGTAATTCTTGCGTTCGAACACCGATTTGCGGTTGATCCGCGCATTGATCGCCAAGCCGAATTTGACTGCTTTTTCCGCTGCCGCGCGGTTGAAGACTGGTAGCACGCCGGGCAGGGCAAGATCCACCGCGCACGCCTGGGTGTTGGGCGCGGCACCGTAGGCGATGGCCGCCCCGGAAAAAATCTTGGACTGGGTGCTGAGTTGGGCATGTGTTTCCAGCCCGATGACGATTTCCCATTGCATGGTAATTAACCTTTTATTTCAGATGCTGAATTCATTCAATTGAATCAGGCTGCGGCCACGATTGAAAAATGGATCGAAAAGGGATGCTCGCCGGGCGCTTCGCTGCCCAGGCTGATGTAACCTTCTGCCGGCAAGGACAGCGTATTGCCGAGAATT
>CALMWM010000424.1 GCA_937873435.1 uncultured Gallionellaceae bacterium | reverse complement strand
CGTTGCGGGCATGGTCGGGGTCGCGCACCGGGGCGCCCCAGAAGGCCATGATGGCGTCGCCGATGTACTTGTCGATGGTGCCGCGATGATGGTGGATGATTCGTGTCATCGGCGTCATGTAGTCGTTCATCAGCTTCGACAGTTCCTTGGGGCTGAGTCCCTCGGAAATGGTGGTGAAGCCGCGCACGTCCGAGAACAGCACCGTCATTTCGCGGCTTTCGCCTTCCATCGAGAAGTTTTCCGGGTTTTCACTCATTTCGTCCACCAGTTCTGGCGGTACGTACTGGCCGAACAGGCCGGTGATCTGGCGTTTGGCGCGGGTTTCGACGAAGAAGCCGTAAGACATGTTGAAGCCGAACAGCGCGACGATCATCAGCAACGAGGAGGCAATCGGCAAGACCAGGTGGCCGCTTTGCCAGATGCTCAGGTTGAGGCCGGCCGCGGCGGCCAGTGCCACCAGACTGACCAGCGAACCTTTAATCGGGCTGAGTAGCGGCAGCGTGACGGTCAGGATCACACCGAACAGTAGCAGGATGGCGACCTCGGCGCCCAGCGTATAGCCGGGTTTTTGCATGATGGCATGGTCGAGCATCCCGGAGATCAGGTTGGCGTGGATTTCCACTCCCGGATACACCGGCCCGACCGGGGTCGAGCGCAAGTCCATCAGGCCGGGAGCTGTGGTGCCGACCAGCACGATGGCGCCCTCCAATTCGGACGGGGCGATCCGGTCGTGCATGATGTCCGTTGCCGGAATGTAGCGGAAACTGCCTTGCGGGCCGCGATAGGGGATGTAGGTACAGGCATTCTTGTCGACCGGAATTTTCAGCCGGGCGATTTTCAGCCACTCCAGCGCGTCGTCCTTATTGCCAGCGGAGCTTTCGAAGACCGCTTCCAGGTTGCTGTCGCCGAGCAGCACCCGCATCATCGCCAGGGTCAGCGATTCGTAGTAGCCGTTTTTGAATTCCATCAGCATCGGCACGCGCCGGGTAACGCCGTCGGGGTCGGGCTGCGGGTTGAAATGCCCGGCGCTGTGGGCGTTCTGCTGCAATTCAGGCAAATTGGCGCCATAACCGACGGCGCTGATGAAAGCGGTATTCTTTCCCTTGAAGGTTCCAGCCGGCATGGTCGGCGCGGGCAGCGCCCCGGAAATGCGGTTGTCGTTGCTGCTGAAGTAGTAGCCGAGAATCACCGGGCGGTTTTTCAGTTTTCCGGCGAACAGGCTGTCATGGTCGAGTTGCGGGCGTAGCTGCTCGATGGCGCTGTGGTACTGGGGGATGCTTTTCAGTTCGTTCCGTCCCAGCCGTTCCAGCACATTGAGGCCGGAACTATCGTCTTTTTCTGCGAAGACCACGTCGAAGCCCACCGCAGCGCTGTGGTGGCGTTCGAACAGCTTGTCGAGCAGCAACCCCAGCCGATCGCGTCCCCAAGGCCAACGGCCCTCTTCGGCCAGACTTTTTTCGTCGATGTCGACGATCACGATGCGCTTATCCTGGGTTTTCGGCATGAACAGCCGCAGGCGCGCATCGTAGCTGATGGCTTCAAGTTGCTCGATCAGGCGGATATTGACGATCTGGCTGGCGTGAAGCAGGAAGACCAGCAGCAGAAGAAAGCCAAGTGAGATCGGGATGGCGCGTTTTTTCAGGAGATCTTTCATTTGCCTGCCGCTAATAAAGGGGCGAAATGCACCGACCCTTTATTTATAGAAGAATTCCATCTTAATGCCGGCCAATTCGATGATGTCGTGATCTTTCAGCGGATGGGGCTGAGTGTCCAGGGTTTGGCCGTTGACCAGCGGGAAGCTGGCGCCTTGCACATGGGTGATGAAATAGCCGTGCGGGCGTTTGGCGATCACTGCTACTTGCACGCCGGGCTTGCCCAGCGAAGTGAGCGACTTGGTCAGCTCCAGTTCCTTGCCGGCATTGGCGCCGGTCAGCACCTGGATTAGCGCCGGTTTTGCCGGGGCTTCAGACGCAGGCGGCACGGGGGGCTTGGGAGCCTGCGGTACAGGGGCGGACGGGGGGGCTTCCATCTCTATCGGCTGGCTGTCGATGCGCGTCCTGGCGAAGTTCTGCGGCTCTTCCGCAGCAGGCTTGGGCTGCGCGGCGAGCGGGGAGCGCAGGATCATGGTGCGCTCGAAATCGGGTGTTTCCTGGCTGGCTTGCGGATTGGAATACTCCAGTCGAAATTTGCCGATCTCGATTACGTCGTTGTGTTGCAGCACATGTTTCTTGACCGTAACGCCGTTCACCAGCGTGCCGTTGGTGCTGTCCAGGTCTTCCAGGAAGGAGTCGTTGAGAATGGTGGTAATGGCGGCATGTTCGCCGCTCACGGCCAGATTCTCGATGGGAATGTCGTTATGCGGTTTGCGCCCGATGGTCATGCGCTCCTTATTGAGTTCGATCTCCCGGATGACTTGGCCTTCCAGACTGAGAATCAACTTTGCCATCTGCTACTCCGTTCTGTCTTCATATCGCTTGTGTCGAAAAATTATTGGCCGAACCAGTTCAGCAATTTGGCGAACCAGTTGCGTTTCTCGGCAAAGTCCCCCAGTACCCGTACCAGGATTACCGAAACATTATCGCGCCCGCCATTGTCGTTAGCCATCTGAACCAGTTGTTGCGCGGCCATTTCCAAATTCGCGCCCATCAGGCCGAGGGTGAGCTGGATATCCTCGTCGCCTACCATGTCGTTAAGGCCGTCGGAGCATAACAAAAACAAGTCGTCCGGCAGTACCTCGTATTCGTTGACCTCCACTTCGACAGTCTCGTCGACGCCCAACGCACGGGTCACCAGGTTTTTGTTGTGCGAATGGCGCGCATCCTCGCGGTTGATCAGGCCGCTGTCGATCTGTTCCTGCAACAGCGAATGGTCGCGGGTCAGTTGCGCCAATTGCTCGCCACGCAGACGGTAGAGCCGCGAGTCTCCGATGTGTGCAACCGTGACGCGGTTGTTACGGAACATCGCCAGTACCAGCGTGGTACCCATACCATTGTATTGCGGCTGGCTCTGGGCGGCTTGAAAAATCGCACCGTTGGTTTTTTGCACTTCGGCGCTGGCGAGTGCGGCCATGTCATGCCGAGCTTCGCTTAGCGCGCTTTTCAGGCTGTCGGAGAGCATCGCGACAGCCATGC
>CALMWM010000423.1 GCA_937873435.1 uncultured Gallionellaceae bacterium | reverse complement strand
AACTCACTAAATACGCCGCCAACGCGATGCTGGCAACGCGCATCTCGTTCATGAACGAACTGGCATTGCTGGCCGAAAAAATGGGCGCCGACATCGAACACGTGCGTCACGGCATCGGCTCCGATCCGCGCATCGGCTACCATTTTCTGTATGCCGGTTGCGGCTACGGCGGTTCGTGCTTCCCCAAGGATGTGCAGGCCTTGCAGCGCACCGCCAAGGAATACGGCGAAGACCTGAAAGTGCTCAACGCGGTTGAAGTGGTCAATAACCGCCAGAAGGAAGTGCTGCTCGAAAAGATTGTCGCGCGCTTCGGCAAGGATCTGAGCGGCAAGAACATCGCGCTGTGGGGGCTGGCATTCAAGCCCAACACCGACGACATGCGCGATGCCCCGAGCCGCACGCTGATTAAGGGCCTGTGGGCGCTGGGCGCCACCGTGACCGCCTACGACCCGGTGGCGATGCACGAAACCCGCCGCATTTTCGGCGACGATCCGCGTCTGAAACTGGTGGATACGCCGATGGACGTGCTGCCTGGCGCCGACGCACTGGCCATCGTCACCGAATGGCAGGTTTTCCGCAGCCCGAATTTCGATGAAATCAAGTCGAAACTGAAAACTCCGGTGATTTTCGATGGACGCAACCTGTACGAGCCTGCCAGCGTGCGCGAACAGGGCTTCGAGTATTTTGCGATTGGCCGTTTGTAAAAGACTTTAATCGCAAAGGACACGAAGTATTTTCGGGTTGGCTTTTCTCCCTTCTCCCGCAGGCGGGAGAAGGGCCGGGGATGAGGGAGTTCATTTTCCGGCAAGCGCTGCCGCTGTGTAACGCCCCTCACCCCAGCCCCTCTCCCGCTTGCGGGAGAGGGGCTTATATTGTTTTTGCATGGAACTGAAGTAGGTTTGATGATGCTACCCAATTTTGAAAAAGCTCGCGTGCTAGTGGTCGGCGACGTAATGCTCGACCGCTACTGGTTCGGCGAGGTCAGCCGAATTTCGCCGGAAGCGCCGGTGCCGGTGGTGCATGTCAGCAAGACCGAGGAGCGTCCCGGCGGCGCGGCCAATGTGGCGCGCAATGCGGCAGCGCTGGGGGCGCAAGTCTCCCTGTTGTCGGTGGCGGGCATGGACGAGGCCGGCGACAGCCTGGCGCGCCTGCTGCAAAGCGAGAATGTCGCTGTCGTGTTGCATCGCGACGCCGGCCTCGATACCACCATCAAGTTGCGCGTGGTCGGGCGCCAGCAACAGCTGTTGCGTATCGACTTCGAAACCACGCCCGGCCACGAGGTGCTGCTCAACAAGCTGAACGACTTCGAACGCATGTTGAAGGATGCCGATGTGGTGATCTTGTCCGATTACGGCAAGGGCGGCCTGAAACACATCGTCCAGATGATCGCGCTGGCACGCGCGGCCGGCAAGCCGGTGCTGGTCGATCCGAAGGGCGAGGATTATGCGCGTTACCGCGGCGCCAGTTTGCTGACGCCGAATCGCGGCGAGTTCCGCCAGGTGGCGGGCGGTTGGCAGGATGATGCCGAGTTGACGAGCAAGGCCGAGAGCTTGCGTCGGGAACTCGATCTGGATGCGCTGCTGGTCACGCGCAGCGAAGAAGGCATGACGTTGTACCGCGCCGGCGAGGCGCTGCACGAACCGGCACTCGCACGCGAAGTGTATGACGTGAGCGGCGCCGGCGACACCGTCATCGCCACGCTGGCCACGATGCTGGCGGTCGGGGCGGACTACGCCGAGGCGGTGCATGTGGCGAATGTCGCTGCCGGGATCGTGGTCGGCAAGCTGGGCACTGCGGTGGTTCAGCGCGAGGAATTGGCAGCACAACTTTAGCAAATAAAGCAGTTTTTAGTTTTGAGTGTTAAGTGTTGAGTTGTGGAATGCGCTTCGCGCCCGATCCAATACCGACGCGCTTGGCGCGGTGACATCAACTAAACACTCAACACTAAA
>CALMWM010000422.1 GCA_937873435.1 uncultured Gallionellaceae bacterium | reverse complement strand
AAAAAGGACGCCGCAGGCACTTGGGTAGCGCTGGACTCGGTGGATCGCCATCCCATCGACGCCAGCCATGACGCACAACGGGTAATACAGGTAGGCGACCGCACGCTGGCACCGCATAACCGGCACCTCTATTACAACCCCGCCAATCCCCCGATTCCCTATGGTGTCGAGGCGTTGGACAAGCAAAGCGTGCAGTTCCGGGTGCTTTGAGCCGACATGCCGGATAGCCGGGGAAAAACGCTGTGCCTGATTCCCGCCAAGGGCGGTTCCACGCGCCTGGCGCGGAAGAACGTGCTGCCCTTGGGCGGCAAGCCGCTGCTCGGTTGGGCGATCGAGGCGGCAGTGCAAAGCGGCTTGATGGACCGCATCGTGGTTTCCACCGAGGACCAGCAGATTGCCGAAATCGCCCGAGAGTTGGGGGCGGACGTGCCGTTCCTGCGTCCTCCGCACTTGGCTCGCGACCCGGCCGGGGTGGTGGATGTCGCGCTGCATACTCTGGGCGAATTGCGCAGCCAGGAAGCGGAATTCCAGACGCTGGTGATCTTGTTGCCGACCTGCCCGTTTCGCACGGCCGAGGACATCCGCAACGCCTGCGCATTGTTTAGGGACACGAGCGCATCCTTCCTGATGAGCGTTTCGCGCTACGAGCATACGCCTTTTGCCGCGTTGAGCCTGGATGACGAACAGCGCTTACGCCCCTATTTCCCGGAGTATATCGGCAAGAAATCGCAGGAGATGCCTGCCGCATTCCGTGCCAACGGCGCCATTCATGTGCTTGAAGTAACGGCTTTCGAGCGAGAACGCTCCTATTACGCGCAGCCGTTGATCGGCTACGAGATGCCGTGGCAACGCTCGATCGACATCGATACCGAACACGATTTGCGTTTTGCCGAAAGCCTGTTGGGGATGAACGCCTGAGATGAAGCGAAGTTGCGTGATTCGGGTGGATTCCAGCCGATATATCGGCGTAGGCCACGTCGCGCGCTGCCTGACGCTGGCGGACGCGCTACGTCGGCAGGGTACGGAGGTGCACTTCGTGTCGCGCGAGCACCTCGGGTCGGCATCGCGTTTGATCGAAGAGGCGGGTTTCCCGCTACATCGTTTGCCGCCGGGAACCGAGCGCGAGGCGCCCGCCTCGCACCGTCAATGGCTGGGCGTGCCGTGGGCTGAAGATGCCCGCCTGACGGCGGCTTTCATTGATCAAAATATCGGCGTGGCGGATTGGTTGGTGGTCGATCATTACGCCATCGATGCTATGTGGGAGAGCAGCCTGCGCCCCTACACACGACGGATCATGGCGATCGACGATCTTGCCGATCATCCTCACGATTGCGACTTGCTGCTCGACCAGAATCTGCGCGACGAGAATCCCTATGGCGTCCTGCTTCCGGTTCATGCCGTGACTTTGCTGGGGCCGACCTATGCGCTGTTGCGCGATGAATTCCGCGAAGCACACCAGAGCCGTCGGGCGCGGAGCGGGGAGGTCAACCGGCTGGTGGTGTTCTTCGGCGGCAGCGATCCATCCAACGAAACCGCCAAGGCGGTGCAAGCGCTTTTAAGCCTCGGCAAGCCCATCGAAGCGGATGTTATCGTCGGGCTGATCAATCCAGTGAAAGATCAGATCGAAGCCCTATGCCGGGAATCGCCCCATTTGCATTTCCACTGCCAGGTGTCGGACATGGCGCGTTTCCTGCTCCAGTCTGACCTCGCGTTGGGGGCCGCCGGCGTTTCGTCGTGGGAACGGCTGGCAACGGGCTTGCCGGCGCTGGTGGTGGCGGTTGCAGAAAACCAAATGGAGAACATGCGGCAACTGGATCGCCACGGCTTGGCAATCGCCTTGGGCGTATCAGCCGATGTGAGCGTGGCAGGGATGGCGCAGGCCGTCGAGAATATGCTGACCTCGCCCGAAAGGATCAAGGCGATGTCGGAAAAAGCGCTCGGCATGGTAGATGGCAAAGGGGTGTTTCGGGTCGTGGAGCGAATGTCGGCGGTAATGCCATGAACATTAGCCTGCGGCTGGCAAGGGCGGACGATGCAGAACGGGTTTTTGCCTGGCGCAACGATCCATCTGTGCGCAGTGCTTCGTTCGATTCCAGGGAAATTGCCTGGGAAGAGCACCGCGCATGGTTCCTCCGCACTCTGGAGCGTGTCGACCGCAGTCTGTTGATCGCGGAACAGGAAGAAAAGCCAGTCGGCGTAGTGCGCTTCGATGTGGTAGATGAGGTAGTCGAAGTTTCGATTTTCCTCGATCCCGCACTGACCGGGCAGGGATATGGAACCACCATGCTGCGTGAGGGCGTAACATGGGTCAGGCGGAATCTGGCCGGAGTGCACACGCTACGGGCCAAGGTCAAACCGGATAACCCGGCATCCATGAAAATATTCGAAAATGCCGGTTTTTCTGAATCGTTGCGGGTTTACGATTTGAATCTGTGAATGGAATTATGAAAAATTTTACGATAACTGGTCGAAACATTGGGTACGGGCATCCGCCCTTCATCATCGCCGAGATGTCGGGCAATCATAACCAGTCGCTGGAGCGCGCTTTGCAGATCGTCGAGGCGGCGGCCAAGGCCGGGGCGCATGCGCTGAAAATTCAGACCTACACCGCGGATACCATGACGCTCGACCTGAGCAGCGGGGAATTCTTTATCGCCGATCCGAAGAGCCTGTGGCAAGGCAAATCACTCTACCAGCTATACCAGGAAGCCTATACGCCTTGGGAATGGCACAAACCGATTTTCGAGCGCTGTCGCGAGTTGGGAATTATCGGTTTCAGCACGCCCTTCGACGACAGTTCCGTGGAATTCCTGGAAACGCTGGATGTGCCGTGCTACAAGATCGCTTCCTTCGAGAACGTGGATATTCCGCTGATCCGCAAGGTTGGCTCGACCGGCAAACCGATCATCATGTCTACCGGCATGGCGACGGTCGCGGAACTCGACGAGGCGGTAACGGCGGCGCGCGAGGCGGGTTGCCGCGATCTGGTATTATTGAAATGCACCAGTTCCTATCCGGCCACGCCGGAAAATACTCATATCGCAACTATTCCGCACATGCGAGAGCTGTTCGCTTGTCAGACTGGATTGTCCGACCACACATTCGGCGTCGGGGTGGCGGTGGCGAGCGTGGCACTAGGGGCGACGGTGATCGAAAAACACTTTACCCTGGCGCGCGCGGACGGCGGCGTGGATTCGGCGTTTTCGCTGGAACCCGATGAAATGAAAGCGCTGGTCGAGGAGACCGAGCGGGCTTGGCAGGCGTTGGGAAAAGTGAGTTACGGACCCACCGAAAGCGAGCGTAAATCGCTGGTGTTCCGGCGCTCGCTGTATGTTACCCAGGATATCAAGGCTGGCGAAATTTTTACCCGGGAGAATGTGCGTGCTATCCGACCCGGACTCGGTTTGCCGCCGAAACATCTGGATACCGTGTTGGGAAAAATTGCCAAAGCCGATATGAAACGCGGAACCCCCTTAAGCTGGATGGCTTTTTGAATGGACTGCGGGTAGCTTGTCCATCTGCAGATGGTATTGCCCTAGGGAAAAACATAATGAGCGGTTTAATTGAAGAATATAACTATGCTGGATTGCAATGCTCCGAAAAAAAGGATTTCCATGGCGCGATTAGATGGTTTGACAAAGCATTGGAAGGAACTCCCAGTCCTATCATCCTGTTCAACTTGGCGAATGCTTACCGCGGCATGGGGGAGTTGCAAAAAGCTATTGAGCATTATCTGAAATCATTGGTTTATGCACCGCAATATAATTTAACCAGGAACATGCTGCTTGAATGTCTTGCACCCTGCCGCTCATTGCATATCGACGGTAAACCGAATATTGCAGAATTACTGGTTAAATTTCGGGATGATATGGGCTGGCCGGATGTACTTGAAAATCCCTCTTCGACCAAGGAATTTTTGCATTTATATGCCGCAGCCTGCAGATGTACCCCCGATTCAGTGGTGCTGGATATTTCAGCAGGATTTTGCCGCAATAAGGATTTCTTCTTACATACCCAATATGTTTCCATTGATCTGGAGGTGGCCTCGGATTGGAACTGGGATTTTTCGAAGCTGGATCTAATTGGTGACGCGCTGAACCTCCCTATTAAGAAGAACTCGATTGATATGATTCTTAATTCCAGCAGCTTAGAGCATTATCCCGACCCATTTGCAGCATTTGCTGAATTTTCGCGGGTGCTTAAGCCGGGTGGTTTTTTATATTTGGATGCTCCTTTTACACATGTCGAACACCAGATTCCCCACGATTATTTCCGTTTTTCACGCTATGGACTAAATTACTTATGTTCGCGATATGGTCTCGCTCCTCTCAGCATAACTCCAGATAGCTCATACCTCATGGGGGGGTACAGGATGTTGTTTGAGGCACTTAGTGCTTTTAAAAACACTGATTTTGTCAAGAATGGACTACCTGAGCGGGGCAAGGCGGCAGAAGAAGCTATGGCGTATCTGGAAGCGAAGGTAAAGCCATTATTTATAGATATAGATCAAGATCCACTGCTTTGCCCTGAAGGCCTATCCAGCACTATTACGAATTGCACCCAATATCCCATTCGCTATAATCTGGTCGCGAAAAAGCCTGGAGAGCAGCTTCCTTCCAGACGTTATTCATCCAGAGCAGCACTGTTGACAGAGATTGTCGAGTGTCCGGCATGTCACGCGGCGCAATTGGATTGGTCTGCGAGTCAATGCCAATGCATGTCCTGTGAGATGATCTTCGGCAGAAATGAATATGCTATTCCCCGGCTGGTAATCAGCTAGTATCCATAACCTTGGTGTGTTAACTATGGTAAATCAGACTCCTGCCAGTAATGTCAAAGATGCGTTAATCGAGTGGAAGACTAATGCCTGGAAAGATCCGAGCATGGTTGCTTGGTACTCGCAAAGAATGGTCGATAACACGGGTACGATGCGTTTGCATAACCTGCTCGAAACCTCACTGTGCGAGCACTTCGCTGCGGGCGAAAGCATTCTCGATGTGGGTGTCGGCACCGGGCGTGCTTCGTTGCCGTTGGCGCGTAAGGGTTTCAAGCTGACCGGG
>CALMWM010000421.1 GCA_937873435.1 uncultured Gallionellaceae bacterium | reverse complement strand
ACCGTTGAATTCTCTCTTTCTTACTCGCGATGGTCGACACAGCCACCGGCGCCGCACCAATTGAAGTTGTGCGAGCGTAAATGGGAGAGTCCGACACTGGTCGATTTGAGGGCAGAGTCATGATGATCTCCTAAAAAGGGACTGCATTCGCGCAGCCCAGTGCGGGGTTACGCAGTTGAGTTGTCAAACACGCCGCCGGAAGCCTTTTCATTGCGGGCTTCGAGCGCGTATTCGGAGATCATCGCACGCGAATCGGTATCGCCGGTCTTGGCCACATCGGTCGATTCGAACTTACGCAAGTAGGCAACCGCCCACATGTCCATTTGAAAGACGAAGACATCACGTTCACGCTGGAAGCGATTGGCAACTACGCTTTGCTTGCCGAAGTCGCCGTCGTAGAAGTCAACGCTAGCGGTGATTTTCTTCGGCTTTGTGTCTTCGGTTGGGGTTGCCCGGCCGGTAAAGGTCGAGAAGACCTGTTTGTTGAACCCGTTTGCCATGATAACATCTGGCTTGCCACCAGAAGTCCAGATGCCTTTAAGCACGGCCTTGAGCTTCACTTCGGTGAAACCTGTAAGGGCCGTGCCATCAGTACGAGTGGAAGTACCGTCGGCAGCGGTTGGATCAACGCCGCCAACACCTTCGGTGGTGTTGGTCTTGAGCCACGAAAGAACCGAAGCTGTAAGCCGTGCCGTGGTAGCATTACCAGCATTCTTAGCTTGGTTAATACCGATTAGAATGAACTCCATATCCCGTTTTAGCTCCATGCCTTTCAGCATTTCCTGCATGGCCATTTCGCTATCGCGGCCAGCATGGTCAACAGCGCGCTGGGTGCCAGTAACGCGAGGGATTTTGCGGGAGATTTGGTTGATATTGCCGAGCCGTACGGTCGGCGTGGTCGTGTCTGCGGTGAAAGTGTCCCCTTCGAGCTGCGCATTGGTAGCCGCTGCGGCTAGCGCCTGAGTTTGCCACTCATGGTTAACCCCAGTAGACTTCGTCTTCTCCGTGCCGGACACAAACGGCGTGTCCGTTGGATCAATTCGATAGATAACGTCTGACAAGTCTTCCCGATTTCCGATGGCGGAATACGTCGAGAAGGCATTGGTTTCAATGGCCATTTACCTAGCTCCTATTTTGGCGACGTGCAACAACGAGTTTCGCTGCTGCCCTCATCGCCTGTTGTGATGGAAGTTTGCTGATCGAACCTTCAAGGTCTTTCAACGAGGCTTCAGCGGCCGCCTCACGGTTAAGCGCTGCTCCAGGACGTTGCACAGGTGGGATTGGGCGAGCTTTGCCGTTTATATCCTTAACCCTAGCCTTAGCTTCGCGATAGCGGGCGGCGTCATGGACAAGAAGCTGAAAACGATGATCGTGGATGGAAACTCGGTCTTCGCCGGACCAAAGCTTCCCCATTTCATCATCGTTGAATCCAACTTCGCGTAGAGTTGCCTCTGCGCTGTCCATAAGTACTCGACGCTTTTCAGGATCGCTAATCTCTGGTACCTTTGCTGCAAACTTCTTGGACTCGTCGTGTTGGAAGGTAGCAAGCTTGCGATTGCGTTCATCGTGATTACGTTTCAGATTCTGCTCGATTTCATGATAAATGATCCCCAGCTGCTTCTGCTGTGCATCATACTGGAAGTATCGTAAAGGGTTCGTTTTCGCAAGGTTTGCTATGTCTTCCGCCGTTTTGATATCCGCGAATTCTGCATTATAGGCATCGGAGAGATAGGTAAGGATAGTCGGTAGCGCTGTTTCGTAACGGTGCTTAGCCTCGTCTACTGAAAGGCGGTCGGCATCGAGAGTCTTCCGCGTCTCAGCTGCTTCATTTTGGACTCGGCGAAGTTCACGGTCCCGTTCGGTCTCGCGAGAGGCAATGTATTCTTGCGTTTCACGAGGGAGCGATTGAAACCGTTCCTTTTCATCCTTCGTCCATGACCTTGGCGGCTCGATGGGCAGAGCTTCCTCTGGTTCGAGATTGCCATCGGTACTGTCACTGGGCTGCGGTGCAGGTGTGACATCAGGTTCTACTGATTTCGGTGCTGAGGTCGCAGGTTCTGCGCCATCTTCAGCTTGTTTTTTCCTGCGCCAATCTATGACGCTACGTGCGGCTTCTTCGGTGGTCATAGGACCTTTAACCGCAACGCCGACTTTGTGTTCAACTACAGTTGGAAGATCACTGAGGACTTCATCGGCCATTATACTGCCTCGAATTTATGATTGAGAAGTTCAAGCTCGGTTTTAGCAAATTCGCCATTTTGCGCAACTATCATTAGTTGCCTACGCACATCACCGAGGATTTGACAGGCGCGCCAGAGGTTTTCGCGCATGACAGTTTGTGTTTCATTCGTGGCGCCCCAGGCTTTAAGATAATCAGATTCAAGGCGAGCAAAGGCGATAGAAAGGGCTTCATCGTGGAGGACAGCAGAGGCTTTCTCGCCCCTTTCAATCTGCTCCCGAAGCGAGAAGGTGCCATCTGCTTCAAGAACATAGTCGCCATCAGGCCTACGGAAGTTCATTGTGTCATCCATTTTGCCGGTATAAGCTCGAACGCCCGTCGAACAGTTACCGCCAGGGGTTCAACAGTGGGAGCTTCG
>CALMWM010000420.1 GCA_937873435.1 uncultured Gallionellaceae bacterium | reverse complement strand
CTGTTGATCCAGGAGACCAAAATGTACGTCAAGGACACTCCGGCTTTCGCCAGGTTGAGGCACAGAAAAGACCGTATGGACGGCATTCCCGATAACGCTACCCGCCAACGGGGCGTGGTTCTGCTGGAATCATTGATCGCCATCCTGATTTTTTCCATGGGCATCCTCGCCATCGTCGGCTTGCAGGCAGCCATGGTCAAAAATACCACCGAGGCAAAATACCGTGCCGAGGCGAGTTTCATCGCGCAGCAGAAAATCGGCCTGATGTGGGCTAACCCCGATCCGGCCAATTACGGCAGCTTCCTCGAATCGAATACAGACATTTCCACGTTGCTGCCCAATGGCACGCGTACCGTTACCCAGCCTGCCGTCGGGCAGTTCGTGATCACCATTACCTGGCAAGCGCCGGGCAATACCAGCGAACACAATTTCACCACCACCGCCAGCATCACCGGAGGCTAGCGCCATGCCATTCCTTATTTCATCTCGCAATAAAAACACCTTCTCCCGCGCTGTCGCGCACCCCTCTCCCGCTCGCGGGAGAGGGGCTGGGGAAGAGGGTGTATTGCGAAATGAATTTATCCCTCTGACATATCCTGGCGCCCGCACACAGGCCGGCTTCAGCCTGGTGGAAATCCTGGTCGGCCTGGTTATCGGCCTGCTCGCCAGCCTGGTCATCATGCAGGTTTTCTCCGTTTTCGAGGGGCAGAAACGCGCCACCACGGGAAGTGCGGATGCACAAGTCAACGGCAGCATCGCGCTCTACAACATCAAGCGAGATACCGAATCGGCGGGATTCGGCCTGCCTGTTTTCAGCAGTCAAAACACCCCGCTGAAATGCACCACGCTGCCCACTTTCGACCACGACGGCAACGCCGCCACGCCTGTCATCGACATGTTCCCGGTGGTAATTACCGATGGCGGCGGCGGTCTCAGCGACACGATCGCGATACGCTACGGCAGAACCGCTAGTGCCGGCATCCCCAGCCTGGCAACGATAGCGGGCACCACGGCCACCTTTACCACCAACAACAACATGGGCTGCCAGGCAGACGATTGGGCGATCATCAGCAGCGGCTCCACCTGCGCCATGGTGCAGGTCGCCAATAGCTTGCTGAGTCCGGCGACACGCACCGACTGGGTCACCATGCCGCTAACCAGCACCCCCGCAGTCTTGTCCGGCAGCATGGCCTGTATCGGCAAATACCAGAAAGATTCTCCTTACGACGATCACTCCTCGCCGCTGGAATATTTGTACTGGGTCGACAACGGCAACCTTGCGCAGGGCGGCAACCCAGCCACCGCCGGAAGCGGCGCGCCTATTGTCGCCGGCATCGTCAACCTGCAGGCACAGTATGGCGTTTCGGCCACGGCCGCCAGCAACCAGATTACCCAGTGGGTGGATGCTACCGGTGCCTGGGCCGCGCCCATCGCGATGGCCGACCGCAATCGCATCAAGGCGATACGCATCGCCGTCGTGGCACGCAACGGTAATACCCTGGAAAAAACCAACGTTACCAATGCTTGTAGTTCCACCACCGGTTCCAATCCCACCGGGCTGTGCGCCTGGGACGGCAGCGGCGGCTCGGCAGCGCCGTCGATCGACTTGAGTGCCGATGCCAACTGGCAACGCTACCGCTACCGGGTTTTCGACACCATCATTCCCCTGCGCAGCATGATCTGGTCCAAGGACAAGCTATGAAGCCATATCCACTCATATTGGTCACGCAACGCGGCGTAGTGCTTTTCATTGCCCTCATCGCCCTGGTCGTGATGTCGCTCGCCGCGGTCGCGCTGATCCGTTCGGTAGATACCGCCACGATCATCGCCGGCAATCTGGCGTTTCGTCAGGCCGCCACCTCCTCCAGCGACCGCGGGTTTAACGATCCGGCCAATGGCGCCCTCGCCTGGCTGACCGCGACGGATACCGCCAACAGCACCAAGGATCCGACCACGGATGCCACCCATGCATTCAATATAACCAATACCGGGGCGGGCTATTATTCCAACGCTGATCCCTCACTGAGCCTTACGGCGGACGGCACCTGGACTGGCGGTAGCGTTGCGTTGCCCGACGACGGCAGCGGCTACACCGTGCGTTATCTGATCCAGCGCATGTGCCTGACTGCCAACCAGTTGCTCGCGGAAGCCAGCTGCCTGCTCAGCGACGCCGATATCGACACCAGCTCGCACCGAGTGATCGAGGCCACTGCCGCCGGAGCAAAAAAACCCGGCAAACCCCCGCTTTACCGCATCACCATCCGGACTGCCGGACCAAGAAACACCTTCAGCTATATCCAGGCATTTGTCTATTAGGAGGCAACCATGAACCGCCATCAGAATACGCCCCTCGCTATTCGCCATTTGCCCCATTTGATCCTGGCAGCCTGTCTCGCATTTCCGCTGTCTTCCCTGGCCGGCCCGGTCACATTGGCGACCGCACCGCTAGCCAGCGCCACCACCTCCTCGGTGTTGCCCAACCTGATGTTCATCCTCGACAACTCCGGCAGTATGGGCTGGGACTACCTGCCGGACTGGGCAAACGATTCTTACTGCAAGGATGTCCCCACGACGACCGGTGCGACTTCCGCCTGTTACATCAGCAGCTGGTCCTCCACCCTGAGAATGCTGCCCATGTTTTCCGCCGATTACAACCGGATATATTACGACCCGGCGATCACCTATACGGTGCCGTGGGACGCCTCGCTATCCACCCCGGCCAACAAGACCAGCTATTCCGGTTCCGGCAACACCCCCATGGACGGCTACGGCGTTCAAACCGCATCGACTACCGCGCTGACCACCAGTTACCCGGACCTGGAATATTGCACCGACGGCTCCTATAGCGACTGTCTGCGCAACGACAATTATCTTCT
>CALMWM010000419.1 GCA_937873435.1 uncultured Gallionellaceae bacterium | reverse complement strand
CACGCTCGGCCAGCAATAGCACTTCGATGCCTTTTTTCCGAAAAATTTCCAGGTGCGGGCTGTTCTTGGCGGCGGCAAAGCTGTCGGCGGTGACGTAATAAATCTTCTCCTGGCCTTCCTTCATGCGGGCAACGTAATCCGCCAGCGCAACTTCCTGCGCGTCGCTGGCAGTGGACGAGAAACGCACCAGCTTGGCGATCCGTTCCTTGTTGGCGTGGTCTTCGGCGATGCCTTCCTTGAGCACCCGGCCGAATTCGCCCCAGAATTTGGCGTATTTTTCCTTGTCGTTTTCGGCCAGGTCTTCCAGCACACCGAGCACCTTCTTCACCGAACCGGCGCGGATCGTGTCGATGTCCTTGCTGGCCTGGAGAATTTCGCGCGACACGTTGAGCGGCAGGTCGTTGGAGTCGATCACCCCGCGCACGAAACGCATGTAACGCGGCATCAGCTGTTCGGCATCGTCCATGATGAACACGCGACGCACGTAGAGCTTGATGCCGTGGCGTTTCTCGGCATCCCACAGGTCGAAGGGCGCGCGTGCCGGGATATACAGCAACTGGGTGTATTCCTGTTTACCTTCCACCCGGGCGTGGACGTGGGCCAGCGGCGGTTCGAAATCGTGGCCGACGTGCTTGTAGAATTCGTCGTATTGTTCCTGGGTGATTTCGTTCTTGGGACGCGCCCACAGGGCCGAGGCCTGGTTGACGGTTTCTTCTTCGTCGGTAAGTTTGTTCTCGCTTTTCTCCGCATCCCACTCTTCCTTCTGCATCACGATGGGCAGGGTGATGTGGTCGGAATACTTGCGAATGATCGATTTCAGGCGCCAGCTGGAGAGCAGTTCGTCCTCTTCCTCGCGCAGATGCAGCGTGACCTCGGTGCCGCGGGTGGGCTTCTCGACGGTTTCCAGGCTATATTCGCCTTCGCCGGCCGATTCCCAGCGCACCCCATGCTCGGCGCCCAGTCCGGCGCGGCGGGTGGTCAGCGTGACTTTGTCGGCTACGATGAAGGCGGAGTAAAAGCCCACGCCGAACTGGCCGATCAGGTGCGCATCCTTGGCCTGGTCGCCGGTCAGTGCCGAGAAGAATTCGCGCGTGCCGGATTTAGCGATAGTGCCGACGTTTTCGATCACTTCCTGGCGCGACATGCCGATGCCGTTGTCGCTAATGGTGACGGTGCGAGCTGCCTTGTCGAAGGCGATACGGATTTTCAGTTCGGAATCGTTTTCGTACAAGGCGTCGTCCGACAACGCCTCGAAGCGCAGCTTATCGGCAGCGTCGGAGGCATTGGAGATCAGCTCGCGCAGAAAAATTTCCTTGTTGCTGTACAAGGAATGGATCATCAGCTTCAACAGCTGACGAACTTCAGTCTGGAAACTCAGGTTTTCCTTATGTGCTTCGATAGTCATAACGGCTCCGCAAATGAAAAATGGCGGGAACGAGATGGGGTCGTTTCCGCCAAATTCAAGAGCACCGCGCCGGATCGCTAGGTCGTCGGAGCATCGTAAACCACTACGCGGTTACGCCCGGCGTGCTTGGCCTGATACAAGGCCTTGTCGGCGCTATCCTGCAGTTCGTCGAGTTCGCGGCTATGCTGGGGCACCACCGAGGCCACGCCCAGACTGATGGTGACGTGATCGGTGACGCCGGATGCGGCGTGCCGGATATTCAGCGATTCCACTTTACTGCGCATGTTTTCCGCAATCAGAAAAGCGCCTTGACGGTCGGTGCAGGGCAATACCACGACGAATTCCTCGCCACCATAGCGCGCCACCAAATCGCCCGGACGGTGGAGGGAAGCTTTGAGTGTTTCCGCGATTCTCGTCAGGCAAGCGTCGCCGATCTGGTGGCCATAGTTGTCGTTGTAGGCCTTGAAGTAATCGATGTCGATCATGATCAGCGACAGCAAGGTGCCATTGCGCTTCGCCCGCCGAAATTCATCTTCCACGCATTCGTCGTAACGGCGCCGGTTGGCAATCTCGGTCAATCCGTCAATCAGGGAAAAAGCACGCATCTCCTGCGCCTGTTCGCGCAGGATTCTTTCGCGGCTCACCGCGGGGGTCACATCGAAAATCTGTATAAAGCAGTGCTGAGGCATCCCAGCCATACTCAACGGTAGCACATGAATCGCCTGTTGAATCCGCATCGGCTCGCTTGTCGCGGGTTCGCGCGCGTAAAACGGGAAAGGAGCCTTGTTCAAGGACTGCGAGAGTATCGAAGCATAGCCGTTACGCAAGGCGCTGCGCGCAGCCGCCTGAATCCGTTTGCCGTCCAGTTCGGGAAAAACTTCAGACAGGCGTTTGCCTTGTGCGGCATCGACGGCGACGCCGGAAACTTTTTCCACCCAGGGATTCCAGCAGACGATGCACTCGTTCTGGTCGAGCACAATCACGCCGACATTGATGGCATCCATGACGGCTGCCAGCAGCTTGGCTTCCGGCGGGCCATTTTTAGCACTTTGCATCGTCAGCATGTTATTGAGGAATTTTTCCGATAAAGCGATCAACGCTTTCCAGCAGT
>CALMWM010000418.1 GCA_937873435.1 uncultured Gallionellaceae bacterium | reverse complement strand
GCTCACCGAGCGCGAGCTTGCGCAGATCATCGAGATTCAGAATCAAGCGGCCGACGCCAAGCCGCTGATCGGGGAAGTCATGGTCAACGAGGGCATGGTGCGTCCGCAGGTGGTGGACGCGGCCCTGGAAAAGCAAAAGCAGGTCAAGGAAAGCAAGGCCAAGGAAAACCAGGTAGTTCGCGTGGATGCCGAGCGGCTAGACCAGTTGATCAACCTGGTCGGCGAACTGGTGATCGCCGGCGCGTCCGCCTCGCTGCTGGCCTTTCGCGGCAAGGACGTGCTGCAGCAGGAAGCCGCTTCCAACGTTTCCCGGCTGGTCGAGGAAATCCGCGGCAGCGCCTTGCAGTTGCGCATGGTGCAGATCGGCGAAACCTTCAAGCGCTTCAACCGGGTAGTACGCGAAGTCAGCCACGAACTGGGCAAGGACATCGAGCTGACGATCAGCGGCGGCGACACCGAACTCGACAAGACAGTGGTCGACAAGATCGGCGACCCCCTGACCCATCTGGTACGCAACGCCATCGACCACGGCATCGAAGCGGCGGAAACGCGCCTGGCGCGCGGCAAACCCGCCAGGGGCCGGGTGCAACTCAACGCCTACCACGAATCGGGCAGCATCGTGATCGAGGTAGGCGACGACGGGAGCGGCCTCAGCCGCGAAAACATCCTCCGCAAAGCCCTGGAAAAAGGCCTGGTTGCCGCGGATCAAAACCTCTCCGACCAGGAAGTCTTCAAGCTCATTTTCGAGCCGGGTTTCACGACGGCCAAGCAAGTCACCAACCTGTCAGGACGCGGCGTGGGCATGGACGTGGTGCGGCGCGGCATCGAAGCGTTGCGCGGCACCATCGAACTGGACTCGCAGGAAGGAATCGGCACCACCATCCGCATCCGCCTGCCGCTCACCCTGGCCATCATCGACGGTTTCCTGATGGGCGTCGGCAGCGCCGCCTACGTGGTTCCCCTGGAGATGGTGCTGGAGTGCATGGAATTGGCCGAATCCGAGCGTCAGGAAAGCCAGGAACGCAGCTTCATCAAGCTGCGCGGCGAGGTGCTGCCCTTTATCCGGCTGCGCGACCAGTTCCGCGAACCGGGAAAGCCGGGCCGCCGCGAGAATGTGGTGGTGGTGCAGTATGCCAACCGGAAAGCCGGACTGGTGGTCGACGAGTTGATGGGCGAATTCCAGACGGTGATCAAGCCGCTGGGGAATCTGTTCGGCAACCTCAAGGGCATCAGCGGCTCGACGATACTCGGCAGCGGCGAAGTGGCGCTGATCCTCGACGTGCCGGCATTGATCCAGCAGGCAGTCTACAACGAAGCTCAGGCAGCGGCGGCACCCGCCTAAGCCAACTGTAATCGATAGCAATAATTTCAAAAAAACCACCGGTTCCAGTCGAATGGCTGCTGTGCGGCAAAGCTCGATGGACAATTTACAAGGAGTAATAAAATGTTCAAGAACATGAAAATCGGTATGCGTCTGGGGTTGGGCTTCGGTACGGTGCTGCTGCTATTGCTCATCATCATGGGAATGGCCATGAACAAGATGGCTGGCATGAACGGCGCCATCGAGGAAATCACCAAGGTCAACAACCAGGAGTTCCGGCTGGTTATCGCGATGCGCGGCGTGGTACGCAACGTCTCGGTGGCGGTACGCAACATTGCCCTGTTAAGCGAGATGGCCGACATGCAAAAGGAAAAAGAACGGATCGAAACACAACGCGCCAAGTACGCCGAAGCACGCGACAAGCTGGGCAAGATGTTCAGCGATCTTCCCGGCACGTCAGCGGAAGAAAAGCAGCTTTTTGCCAGGATCGATGAAGCCCAGAAAGCCACCAAGCCAATGGTGGACAAGGCCGTCCAACTTGGACTGGAAAACAAAAACACCGAGGCCACCGCCGTCTTGCTCAAGGAAGTGCGCCCGTTGCAAAGGAAATGGCTGGAAGACCTGGATGAACTGGCGAATCTTGAAGAAAAACTCAACGATGAAGCCGCTGCCAACGCTGCGATTGCCTACCAGAACGCGCGCAACATCATGCTTACGCTCGGTGTGATTGCGTTGATCCTCGGCGTGGCGATCACGTTGCTGGTAACCCGTTCGATTACCCGCCCCCTGAACAGCGCGGTCGATGTCGCCAATCAGTTGGCGGCGGGCGACCTCACCGTACGCATAGAAGCGGACTCCAGGGACGAAACCGGGATGTTGCTGAGTGCCATGAAGAACATGGTGGATAAACTCGCCAGCATTATCGGCGAAGTTCGCGGCGCGGCGGACTCGCTCTCCAGCGCCTCGGAGGAAGTCAGCGCCACCGCCCAGTCGCTCTCGCAAGCCTCCAGCGAACAGGCGGCGAGCGTCGAGGAAACCAGCGCGTCGATCGAGCAGATGTCGGCCTCGATCAACCAGAATACCGAAAACGCCAAGGTCACCGACGGGATGGCCTCGCAAGCCGCCAAACAGGCCACCGAAGGCGGCGGTGCGGTGAAACAGACGGTTGCGGCGATGAAACAGATCGCCAACAAGATCGGCATCATCGACGACATCGCCTACCAGACCAACCTCCTCGCGCTCAACGCGGCAATCGAAGCGGCACGCGCCGGCGAGCACGGCAAGGGCTTCGCGGTGGTGGCGGCGGAAGTGCGCAAGCTGGCCGAACGCAGCCAGGTAGCGGCGCAGGAAATCTCCGAGGTAGCCAGCTCCAGCGTGGAACTGGCGGAACGTGCCGGGAAGCTGCTGGACGAGATGGTGCCGGCGATCAACAAAACCGCCGACCTGGTGCAGGAAATCACCGCCGCCTCGGAGGAGCAATCGACAGGGGTGGCCCAGATCAATACCGCGATGAGCCAGCTCAACCAGATCACCCAGCAGAACTCTTCTTCCTCAGAAGAGTTGGCGGCAACCTCGGAAGAAATGTCGAGCCAGGCCGAACAGTTGCAACAATCGATGAGCTTCTTCAGGGTAGAAGGAGCCGCCACAGGACTCAAACGCGCGCCGGCAAAATCGTATCCAGTGGCGAAAGCCCGCAAAAGCACGCCTGCCGCCAGGTCGTTCGCATCGGCGCAACCAGCCGATGAAGACGAGTTCGTCAAATTTTGAGGAGCGGCATCATGGGCGCGGTGATAGCAGCGGAACAACAGGCGGTGACGACCACTGCCGAGCAGGACGACAACCAGTACCTGACCTTCCTGCTGGGCGGCGAGATGTTCGCCATAGGTATTCTCAACATCAAGGAAATCATCGAATACGGGAGCTTGACCACCGTGCCGATGATGCCGCCATTCATCCGCGGGGTGATCAACCTGCGCGGGCGCGTGGTGCCGGTAATCGATTTGTCGGTGCGCTTCGGGCGGGAAATTTCCGAAACCACCAAGCGTACCTGCAACGTGATCCTGGAAGTGGGCGATGGCGACGAACGGCTGGACGTGGGCGTGGTGGTGGACGCCGTTTCGGAAGTGCTGGAAATTCCGGCGAGCGAGATCGAACCGCCGCCATCCTTCGGGGCGAAGATCCGCACGGATTTCATCTGCGGCATGGGAAAGGTCGCCGGCAAATTCGTGATCATTCTCGACTTGGCGAAGGTGCTGTCGGTGGAAGAACTGGTCATGCTGACGGCGACCACTTCCGCCAATCCGGCTTTGCCGGGCGGGAAATGACCCATTGACGGAGTTTTAAAATGCTCGCCAATACCCTTTCCGACCAGGAGTTTTCTCAATTCCGGAGTTTCATTTACCGTATTGCCGGGATCAACCTGTCATCCGCCAAGAAACCGATGGTGGTGGGGCGATTGGCAAGACGTGTGGATCAGCATCGGCTTTCCAGCTTTGCGGAATATTTCCGCCTGTTGAACAACGGCAGCCATCCCGATGAAGTCCAGATGGCGGTGGATCTACTGACCACCAACGAAACCTATTTCTTTCGCGAGCACAAGCACTTCGATTTCCTCCGCGAGAATATTCTCCCGCAACACCCGCCGGGAAAATCGTTCCGGGTGTGGAGCGCCGCAAGTTCCTCCGGCCAGGAGGCTTACAGCATCGCCATGGTTCTGGACGATAGACTGAAAAGCCCGCACTGGGAAATCACGGCCTCCGACATCAGCGCCCGCGTACTGGAGACGGCACGCAGGGCTCACTATCCGCTGGAGCAGGCGGAGCATATTCCGCCGCGCTTTCTATCCAGCTATTGCCTCAAGGGAGTCGGCTCCCAGCAAGGCACCTTCCTGATCGCACGCAACTTGCGCGAGCGGGTAAATTTCATGCAAGTCAATTTAAATACCTCACTACCCAGGCTGGGAACCTTCGACGTGATTTTTCTACGCAACGTGATGATCTATTTCGACGCTGAAACCAAGCGCCAGGTAACACGCCGCATCGCCGGACAACTCAAGCCTGGCGGACATCTGCTGCTGGGCCATTCGGAAAGCCTCAATGGTATCGACAGCACATTACAGACGGTGGTGCCTTCCGTCTACCGTAAGCCCTTATAGCCTAAGATGAAAAAAATCAACGTGATGATCGTGGACGATTCGGCGGTGGTGCGCCAAGTGTTGACCATCCTGCTGGAACAGGACCCGGGGATCGCGGTGATGGGTGCCGCCTCCGATCCGTTGTTCGCCATCGAGCGCATGCGCAGCCAATGGCCCGATGTGATCGTGCTGGATGTGGAAATGCCGCGCATGGACGGCATCACCTTTCTCAAGAAGATCATGGCCGAAAGGCCGACGCCGGTGGTCATCTGTTCCTCCCTGACGGCGGCTGGCGCGGAAACCACCATGCAGGCGCTTTCCGCCGGCGCGGTCAGCATCGTCACCAAACCGAAAATCGGACTCAAGCGTTTTCTGGAGGATGCGTCTTCCGACATCGTGAGCGCGGTTAAAGACGCCTCCCACGCCAATCTCCGCAAGCTGGCGCCCGTTGCGCTGAAGGCGGAAATCAGCCAGAACGCGGACGCACCCGCCGCCAGTGCTACGGCCCTCGCCCAGACCACCGAGCGCATCGTCGCCATCGGCACTTCCACCGGCGGCACCCAGGCCCTGGAATTCGTCCTGACGGCCTTGCCGCGGGTGTGTCGTGGGATCGTGATCGTCCAGCACATGCCGGAAATGTATACCGCCGCCTTTGCGGCCCGCCTCAACGGCTTGAGCCGGATCGAAGTCAAGGAAGCGCAAAACAACGACCGGGTAATCCCCGGACGAGCTCTGATTGCTCACGGCGGCAAGCACATGGTAGTCAAGCGCAGCGGCGCCCAGTATTTCGTCGAGGTGCGGGACGGCCCACTGGTCAACCGCCATCGCCCCTCGGTCGACGTGTTATTCCGCTCCGTGGCCAAGGCTGCCG
>CALMWM010000417.1 GCA_937873435.1 uncultured Gallionellaceae bacterium | reverse complement strand
TACGCACATGTTCCGGCGTCGTCGCGGTTCCCAGTGTCGCCACCGCATATTCGACACCATGCTGCGCCAGCGCCACCACATCCATATATCCTTCGACCACCAGCACGCAGCCTTTATCGCGGATCGCATGGCGCGCTTGCGGCAAGCCGTAAAGCTCCTTGCCCTTCTCGAACAACGGTGTTTCCGGAGAATTCAGATATTTCGGCTCACCCGCCCCCAACACCCGCCCACCGAAACCAATCACCGCCATGCGCTGGTTTAAAATGGGAAACATGATGCGGTCGCGAAAACGATCGTAGCGCTTGCCCTCATCGTTTTCGATCACCAACCCAGCCTTCACCAGAGCCTTGGCGTTGTAATCGTGGAACACCGCTTCAAGCCCCTGCCAACCCGGTGGCGCGTAGCCGATACCGAAGCGCGCGGCAATTTCCCCGCTCAACTCGCGCTTCTTGAGGTAAGCGATGGCAACTTCAGATTGCTTGAGCTGGCTGCGATAGAATTGCATGGCCTGACGCATGACCTCGGCAAGATCGGCACTTTCCGACCCATCGGATTTGCGTCGCTCGGTCGCCTCCCTGGGTACCGCGAGTCCGGCGTTTTTCGCTAATTCCTCGACGGCATCCACGAACCCCAGCCCCTGATACTCCATGACAAAGCGAATAGCTGTACCATGCGCACCACAACCGAAGCAATGGTAAAACTGCTTGGTCGGACTGACACTGAATGAGGGCGTTTTTTCGCTGTGAAACGGACAGCAGGCCTGATAGTTAGCGCCCGCTTTCTTGAGAGGGACGTAGCGATCGACCACATCCACAATATCGAGGCGGCTCAGAAGTTCCTGAATGAAGGATTCCGGAATCATTTCGTCCCACTGTAGCGCCTGCGCAACCCGGCCAAAAGCCGGGGAAGAGCGGCGGTCAGCCGCCCAGCTTGGATTTGATCAGGGTTGAAACCTTGCCCATGTCGGCACGACCGGCCACCTGAGGCTTGACCGCGGCCATCACCTTGCCCATATCCTTGACACCGGCAGCGCCAGACGAAACCACAGCAGCAACTACCAGCGCCTCGACTTCGGCATCGGACAAGGCTTGCGGCATGTAAGCCTGCAGCACCGTCATCTCGAATTTTTCACCATCCGCCAAGTCCTGACGGCCGGCAGCTTCGAACTGGCTAATCGAATCGCGTCGCTGCTTGAGCATTTTTTCGATGATAGCCACTACCTGTTCATCGCTCAACTCGATGCGCTCGTCCACTTCGCGCTGCTTCATGGCCGCCAGCAACAGGCGAATAGCACCGAGACGCTGCGCCTCCTTGGCGCGCATCGCGGCTTTCATGTCTTCGGTGATTTGCTGCCGGAGGGACATCAGAACAGTTTGGGCGGCAGGGTCTGGCTACGCAGACGCTTGTGTGTGCGCTTGACAGCGGCGGCGGCCTTGCGCTTGCGCTCGGCGGTGGGCTTTTCGTAGAATTCACGGGCGCGCAATTCGGTCAGCAGACCGGTTTTTTCAACAGCGCGCTTGAAGCGGCGCAACGCAACGTCAAACGGCTCGTTTTCCTTGACTCGTACACTCGGCATTCGTGATTACCCCTAGAAAAAGGTTCAATAAAAAAGCGGGTATTCTACCAACAACCCCCACTTTCTCAAAGCACTCGTTGCAAAATAATGCGTTACCGCACCTCGCAATCGACCTTTTTATCCCCCGAAGCAGGCGACGAAGC
>CALMWM010000416.1 GCA_937873435.1 uncultured Gallionellaceae bacterium | reverse complement strand
GGCGTTTCTGCGGCGAGCACGGGATCGAATTCGTGCGCCGCGAAGCCCATGTCTCACAAGCCTTGCGCGCCGATTTCCTGCCGAGTTACCGCGAGGGCGAGATTCTTGAGGATTTTTTCGATCAGCAGGCGAAGCCCTTCGACCCGGCATCCATTGCCTCCCGCCCCGAACAAAGCTGCGGCTGGCATTATTTCTATTCCATCGTGAATGCCGACGGCAGCGTTTCGCCGTGCTGCGCACCGTGGGAATCGGACTGGGATTTCGGCTTTGTCGAGGCAGGCGGAAAACGTTTTTCCGACATCTGGAACAGCCCCGCGCTCCAGGCTTCGCGCAGCGACGTCGCCGGCCATCGTTTATTGGCGAAGTTGCAGCAATCGGGCACCTTGTCCTCGATTGCAACGGTGGGCGATTTCGTCAGGCAGGGAACGCTTTGCGAAGGCTGCCAGTTCCCGCTGCCCATGCTCGATCTTTACTCCAACCGGGCAGACCTCATCGCGTCGCACTATGTCGAAACCATGATGGGCACGGACGCCTTCATCGACCACGCTTTCGAACTGGTGCGCAGGCAGCCTGAGGATTTCGTCAGGCACTACGGAGCAGGGCGCCCGAAAAAAGGCTTGTTCAGCCGGCTATTTTCGAAATAGCGGAAGCCAACAAGGAATAACGTTATGCTGGCACCCTCCCTTCGCCCGCAGGCGCACCCTGAGGGCATAAAGGAGAAGGGCCGGGGATGAGGGGCTTGGGAAACGTGATCATGTAGAAAACTCCCTCACCCCAACCCTCTCCCGCCTGCGGGAGAGGGGGTTCGCGTCCCTATTGCGAAAGGGATGACCGCATCAGTTCGCGAATCTCGCCGATAAAGTGTTCAGGACTGTAGCGACGGCTTGCCTCGATCGCCGCCGTGCGCATCGCGACGATGGCCTCATCGTCGCCGGGTAGGGACAGCAGCCGCGCACTGATTGCCACCAGTTCTTCGAGGGTCTCGAACACAAAGCCGCTGGTACCGTTCTGTACGGTTGCCGGCGGCCCGCCGCGGTTTACCACGAGCGGGATGCAACCGGCCGACATCGCCTCGGCGACGGTTATCCCGAAATGCTCGCAGCGGTGAGGTTCGCTGGCCTCGTCCACGCCATACCCCGACAAATGCCAGTAAAGCGAGGCATCGGCATAGAGCCGCGCCAGCAGTTGCGGCGAAGCGTTGGGATGGAAATGGACTCGCAGCCCCTCAGCCTTGAGTTGCAGGCCAGAGAAATAAGCACGGAATTCGGCTTCGGCGGGCAAAGAGCCGGCCAGATGCAGTTCCGCCTCGGGTTGCAATACTGCGAGTTGGCGGAAAGCCTCGATCATCAGATCCTGGCGCTTGGCGTGACCGCCGGTGAAAAAGCGCCCGACCCCGAGGATCATGGGTTTCTTGCTGCAATTTTGGGTGGCGGGCGCCAGCACCGCCGGCGGGCTGACCACCGCAATCCTGGGTAGTTTCCTGCCTAGCGCTCGCAACGCGCGCTCGTAATGATGCTGGACAAACGGGCTATACACCACGACTTGTTGGTAATCGCCTGCGTATTTTTTGCGCTCGTTAAGCACCTGCAGCGGAGCCGGGAAGGGGAACTGACAAAGGTAGATGTTGTGCTTGCCCTGGCCGGGAATCGGCGGCAGCACTTCGTTGCCCATCACGATAGTCGTATCGTAGGGCGCGGCCTTCGCCGCTTGTTCCAGCGTCGCGATACGGACAGCATCGAGATCGAGCGAGAGCTCGCGCCCCATGGTACGCAAGCGCAGCCGCGAGTAGGGGTACAGGGTTGCCAGGGTCACGTTGGCGACTTCGGTCAGCCCGGCGGCGATGGTCAGCAAATAACGCTCACCGCCGCCGGGAACCAGGTTGTAGGGCGTATACAAAAGAACCGACGGCAACCCCGCGCGCGGTTGCAGGGCTTGCGCAGCGGGCGGGATCAGCCCCGCCACGACTGGCGCTTCGCCGGCCAGCACCGCTCGCCAGCGTGCCAGGAAGCGCTCGCGGTTCAAGGGGATCAGGGTATTGAGCTTGAGCTGGGCGGCGAACGCGCCCGAGGTCACGTTCTCGTGATGGACGATGCAGGAATCCGGGCAATAGGTTACGCGCAGCCCCAGCTGGCTCACCTTCAAGCATAAATCGACATCCTCGTAATAGGCCGGCTCGTAATACAGGTCGAAGCCGAGCACTTGCTCGAAGGTCTCGCGGCGCATCGCCAAGGCTGCCGCCGAAATGTACATCACATCGCGTTGCGTGGCGTAAGCCGGATCGTCCGGATCGGCCCCCCGGCCATAGCGGTTGTCGCTGCCGTCGACGCGGATTTCCGCACCGGCTTCCTGGAGAAGGTTATCGGGCGAAACCATCTTGGGGCCGGCCGCGCCGATGCCCGGATCATCCGCAAGGCGCCGGATCAGCGGCGCCAGCCAGTTCGCGGTGGCCGTGATGTCGTTGTTCAAGAACACCACATAGCGGCCGCGTGTGGCCTCGAATCCGATATTGTTGCCTTCGCCGAAAAACCGGTTGACCTCCAGGCGGACGATGCGCGCGCCGACTTGCGCGGGCGCCAGTTCGCGGAAGTTCTGCGCTTCGCTGCCGTTATCCACCAGCACGATTTCATAGCGGTAGCCTTGGGTATGCTCCCACAGCGAATCCAGGCAGGCGAGCGTCATCGCGGGCTTGTTGTAGTTCAGTACGATCAGCGACACCTCGGGTTGTTGAACCTCGTACCATTCATCACGCAACGGATAGTGTTTCTTGCTAATAGACTGGGCAATATCGGCGTGTGCGGCGGCTTGCCGCTCCCGGACGAGACGGCGAATCAGCCCGACCATTTTGCGCAAGGGCGCGGTGATGCGCCATGAGCGGGATGCCTTGATGACAGCGATCTCGGTCTGGCAGGCTGCCAACTGTTGCCGCAAGGAGACTATTTCCTCCGCTACGCCAGCATCCGTGGCCGGTCTCTCTTGAGCGAATGCCGTAACGGAATGAATCGGTTTATCTGAAGGTGGGGGTGTCACCATGCGCTCCTTTTCTGCGGCAGCCACTGCTTGTAGCCCTCATGGCCGCTTACTACAAGTTTCAGTTGCTCCGCACTTTCCGCCCAGGTCAGCCATTTCATGCCGGACGACTGCGGGGCCTGCCCTGCCGCGTCCAGAGCCAGCCATTTTTCAACCGCCTCCGCCAAAATGTCTGGTTGCAGCCCGTCGAAATAAACGGCGTGCTCGCCGGCAACCTCCCTGAAAACCGGAAGGCCCCGCGCGATGATCGGCAGCTTGTGACTGGCCGCTTCGATCAGCGGCAAACCGAAACCTTCCCCTTCGCTCGCGGCGATCAGGCACGCCGACGCCGCGTAGAC
>CALMWM010000415.1 GCA_937873435.1 uncultured Gallionellaceae bacterium | reverse complement strand
GTGGTGAGCACATCGCGCAGCGCGGCGGCGGCGGGGGAGGTGATCACGCCGATTTGGCGGGGAAAGGACGGCAAGGGCTTTTTGCGCGTGTCGTCGAAGAGTCCTTCCGCTTTCAGCTTGGCCTTAAGCTTCTCGAACGCCTCGTACAAAGCACCCAGGCCGGAGCGCCGCAGGTTTTCGACATTGAGCTGAAATTCCCCGCGCTGCTCGTACAAGGTGACCAACGCGCGGACTTCCACCTGCATCCCGTTTTCCGGGCGCCAGTCGAGATACTGGTTTTTGTGGCGGAACATCGCGCAACGCACCTGGGCGCTGTCGTCCTTGAGGGTGAAATACCAGTGTCCCGAGGTGGCGCGGGTAAGGTTGGATATTTCCCCGGCAATCCACGTTAGCGGAATGTTCTTTTCCAGCAATTGCTTGGCGTAGCGGTTGAGTTCGCTGACGGTAACGACGGGAGGTGAGAGGCTTGCGTTGGCGGAAAAATTCATGTTGACATTCTACAGTAATCCACAGTGGCGGGGCTTGACAAATCCGGGATGCAGCTATCGCCATGAAATGACAATTGTTTTTATAACTCATTGAATTGGCGTTGTATTGTTGCGGTCTATTTTTTGGGCGCAACCATAAATTCCTTTGCTGCGGCTCACTTAGTGCCGCTTTTTACAAGTTATGCACAGCGTTATCCACAAAATTTGTGGGCAACCTGAAAATCGTTTTCCTGCCGCCTGGTTAGCGCCGATTTCGGTAATCTGGATGAACAAAACGCCGGAAGTTGGCGCTAACGGCATTCGCGCTTGCCGAAAACCGGGCTGCAAGCTAAAGTTACGCGGTTTATTGCGGGTTCCGCAAGGAGGAATTGAGTGTTAGCGATTATCGAAGCAGCAGGCTGGCCGATCTGGCCGATCATCATCGCATCGGTGCTGGCTCTGGGAATCATCGGCGAGCGCTTGTGGTCGTTGCGCGCCAGCGAAATTGCACCGTCGGGATTGCTGGACGAAGTGGCGCGGGAATGGAAGGGAAAGGGCGCCGGCGAAGCTTTACTCAACCGCTTGTCGCTGCATTCCCCGCTGGGGCGGGTGTTCGCCGCCGGCCTGAAAAATGCCGACGGGTCGCGCGAAGTGATGAAAGAGGCAATTGAAGAGGCCGGACGAGGCGCGACCGGAGAATTGGAGCGCTTTTTGACCACCCTCGGCACCATTGCTTCGGTTAGCCCGCTGCTCGGCCTGCTCGGCACGGTAATCGGGATGGTGGAGATTTTCGGTGCGCTCAAACCCAGCGGCGGCAGCCCGGCGGAACTGGCGCACGGTATTTCGGTGGCGTTGTACAACACCGCGATGGGTTTGATCGTGGCGATTCCCAGCATGATTTTTTACCGCCATTTCCGCGCCAAGGTGGATGCGCTGGTGCTGGAGATGGAAATGCAGGCGATCAAGCTGGTGGAATTCGTCCACGGCGAGCGTAAATAGGATAGCCATGAATTTTCAACGCGGACGGCGTCGCGAAGACCTCGAAATCAACCTGATTCCGATGATCGACGTTCTGCTGGTGATCCTGATCTTCATGATGGTCACCACCACTTTTTCGCAAATCGCCGAACTCCAGATCAATTTGCCTACCGCCAGCGGTGAGCAGACTGCTGAAAAACCTAATCCCATCAATGTCGCGGTCGATGCGGGCGGACGTTATCTGGTGAACGGCAACATGTTGGCCGACAGCAGCGTGGCTGCGATAGCGCTGAGCTTGAAACGCGCTGCCGGCGACAAGGTCGATCCGGTGATACTCATCAACGCCGACGCCAAGGCCACCCACCAGTCGGTGATCAACGTGATGGAGGCTGCTCGGCAAAGCGGTTATAGCCATATCACTTTCGCTACCCAAACCCAGGCAAAGAACTGAGCGGCGTGATCTGGCTGCAAGGATTGTGGTATCGGCGGAGCTTGTGGCATTTACTGCTGCTGCCGGTGAGCCTGATGTTCGGGATGCTGGCGGCAATCCGGCGCGCCATGTATCGCAGCGGTCTGTTGGCGTCTTTCCGTTTGCCGGTGCCGGTGGTAGTGGTCGGCAACATCGCCGTGGGTGGTACCGGCAAAACGCCGCTGGTGTTGTGGCTGGCGCAATTTCTCAAGGAGCATGGCTACCGGCCGGGGATAATCAGTCGCGGCTATCGGGCCGACGTTTGCGTCCCGCGCGAAGTGACGCCGGACGCCGACCCGGCACAGGCTGGAGACGAGCCGCTATTATTGGCGCGCCATAGCGGTTGTCCGGTATGGGTTGGCAAGGATAGGGTCGCAGTCGGTTCGGCCTTGCTGCAAGCGCACCCGCACTGCGACGTGCTGTTGTGCGACGACGGTTTGCAGCATTACCGTTTGCGGCGCGACGTCGAGGTCGCCGTGGTGGATGGCGCGCGCGGCTGCGGCAACGGATTCCTGTTGCCTGCCGGGCCGCTGCGCGAAGGCGTTGGGCGGTTGAATGCGGTGGATGCCGTGGTGGTGAACGGCCCGGGCGCATGGTCGGGTTATCCGATGAAGCTGGCCGGCGATACTTTTCGCAATCTGGCGGATGGCTCGCGTACCGCACAGGTCGCCGATTTCAAGGGAAAGAAGCTGTACGCGGTGGCCGGTATCGGCAATCCGCAACGCTTTTTCGATCATTTGCGCAGCCTGGAACTGGAATGTGAGGCGCATCCTTTCCCGGATCACCATCCTTATCATCGCGGCGATCTAGCTTTTGCCGGTGCGGATGTCGTGCTGATGACGGAAAAAGATGCAGTGAAATGCGCTGCCTTCGCTGCCGCGAACTGGTGGATGCTGACGGTGGAAGCCCAGGTCGATGCTGGGCTGGGAATAACAATTATGGATAAATTAAGGAAATTCGATGGACGCCAAACTGCTTGAGATTTTGGTCTGCCCGCTGTGCAAGGGGCCGCTGGTTTACAAAAAGGCCGAGGGAGAGCTGGTGTGCAAGCCTTGCCGCCTGGCCTACCCGGTGCGCGACGACATCCCGGTGATGCTCGAAGACGAGGCGCGCAAATTGCCGGCGGAAGAGGAAGTGTGATGTTGGTAATGGGTGATGAGTGATGTGGAATGGGTAAAACCCATTCATCGCTCGTTACCCATTACCCATCACCCATCACTATGAACTTTAAAGCTGTCATCCCCGCCCGCTATGCTTCCACCCGCTTGCCTGGCAAGCCTTTGCTGGAGATCGCCGGCAAGCCGATGGTGGTGCATGTCGTCGAGCGCGCCATCGAAAGCGGTGCTGCTGAAGTGTGGGTGGCGACGGATCACGACGGGATTGCTGCGGCGGTGCGAGCGCACGGCTACCATGCTTGCCTGACCTCGCCCGACCATGCATCGGGTACCGACCGCATCGCCGAAGTGGTGGCGCAGCGCGGCTGGCGCGACGATGACATCGTCGTCAACGTCCAGGGCGACGAACCGCTGATAGCGCCGGAGCTGATCCGCTCGGTGGCGGCCCATCTGCACGAACATCCCGAAGCGGCGATGTCCACTGCGTGCCATGCGATTCACCAGCGCGAAACCATGTTCAACCCTAACGTGGTCAAAGTGGTCGTCGACCGCCTGGGCCATGCACTGTATTTCAGTCGCGACCCGATTCCCTACGCGCGCGACGCTTTTGCAGCGGGCACGTTTCCCGTTGAATT